>CANRWA010000068.1 GCA_947643415.1 uncultured Clostridia bacterium
CTGTTTCAAGGCTTGGCAATACTTTTTTCAATTTCAATGTGTTAAACTCCCGTGATGTTTTCAATTGGCGCCGTCGAGCTATGTTAATATCATAATAAAATTTCAAAAATTTATCAACTTCAATTGATTTTTTTTCAAAAGCTGTTATAATAAGAAAAGTAAGAGATACATTTCGCAGGATTAGTACATCGGTAGTATGTTAGCTTCCCAAGCTGAAGAGGCGGGTTCGACTCCCGTATCCTGCTTTTTTTATGCCTTTCAGGCAAGGCAGCTATATCGGGGATTCCTTAAAGGGAGGAATTGTATTTGTCCAATGACGATTTATTGAAAAAAGCAGTATGTGAAGAATACAGACGAGAAATCGAAGCACTTCCATCCACAGAGGAATTAGAGGAAATGATCGTAGTATCTCCCGAATTCCACAAAAAGATGGAAAATCTGTTCAAAAAGCATAAGCGGAAGACCTGGCTCTGTCGTTTGGGTAAGAACATTGCTGTCTTTCTTATCCTTGCTGCCTGCAGTTTTCTTCTTTTATGTATCCTCAATGAAGATATACGTGCCACATGCCTTCAGTGGGTAAGGACAATGACAAGTAACGGCATGACAGATTACAACGCAGTGCCCTCAGATAAAATAAATGAATCAATTGCTGGTTTTACATTGGAATACATACCCGAAGGTTATGTGCTGAAAAGTGCTAATATGAGAGAAACAGACGGACATGCTGCATATTTTAAAGGTGAAAAGCGATTAGATTTTTTCTATATGGCGAGCCAGGATAGTAGCTTGTCAGTTGATAATGATAATTATACTTTTTCCCAAATAGAATTAGAGAATGGTATCATTTGTGATTTTTACAAAGGGCAAGCCAGTAATAATGTTGATACACTGATATGGCGGAATAAAGGTTATACTTGTACGCTATCAACATCAGGAATCAACGAGGAAGAAATAATACGGATTGCCAATGGGGTAAAAGCAGTCATTCCTTAAAAACAACATGATAGGAGGTTTTTATATTGAAGTATATGAAAAAAATAATTGTGGTAACGCTTGCACTTGTGCTGATATTCCAGCCGGTATCCGGCAAACAGAGTTCCGCAGCAGCCAATGGCGGAATATCCACCCAGAGTTTAACAACTACAAGCATATCTGTCTTGTTGCATATAGACAGCGATGGGGCAACCCAATGTACTGTATATGTCTTAGGAAAACCGGGCACAACTAAGATTGCCGGGACATTAAAGTTAAAAAAGGGGACTACTGTTGTAAAGAGTTGGAATATATCTTCTAATGGGCAGTCATTAGATGTCCACAAGACCTGTTACCTGCTCTCTAAAGGTACTTACAAATTGGAAGCAAAGGTAAAAGTTACTTGCAAAGGAACATCCGAGACAATATCAAAAACCACAACTAATACATATTAACTTTTTGAATATTAACAAAGAGCTGCCGCTATACCAGTGTGCAGCTCTTTTTCTATGTATCTTTATCTTTTCTTTTCATCATAAATATTTTCCACAAACCCATTGCATGTTTGATTTTTTTTGCTATAATATAGATATAAAAATAGAGGGCAAATCGCTAGTTACACAGAAATTACAAAACAAATACATAAAGAATACACATCTTTTGTGCGTTTCACTTTTTTGATCTTTTTAGCTTTTTGCAACCAGAAAGGAGAGCATATATTGATCTATGCCAGCAAACTCTGGTATCAATGCATCCATCCTGGAGGCATCGATATACACCGGCAAGATGGCACCGGAGATTATCTTCTCCTATTCTTCCGATGTCCTGTGGAAGCAAATCTGCATGGTACCTATGAACCAATTCCAGAGAATACTTTTCTCTTGTACAGAAAAGGGGAGCCGCAGATATACCGCAAGACCGACGGAAGCATTAATAATGACTGGATCCATTTTGATTTTGACTCCTATGACAATTTCTTTGAGGATCTGGGTATCCCTTTTCAAACACCGATCCATCTTGCCAATCCGGAAGCCATTACAGATATGACTGCGAACCTCTTTATCGAATTTTTCGAAGCGGGAGAACACCACTTAGAGATCATGGATCAGAAGCTGCGGACACTTTTTTACAAATTCAGTGACCTGTACCGTTTCTCCCAAAGCAGCAGTGACAGATCCCCGAAATACCGACATACCCTGGAGAAACTCCGGGAACTGATGAAGCAGCGTATCTATCTTCCGGAGAATGCAGAGGAACTTGCCGCCACCCTGGGTATCAGCACTTCCTATCTGCAGCACATATATAAGGATTATTTTGATGTAACCCTGCAGCAGGATATTATTGAGGGGCGGGTTCACCGCGCCTGCTGCCTGCTTGAAACCACAAGTTATACCATCGGAGAGATCGGAACTCTGTGCGGATACAACAATGCCGAGCATTTCTCCCGCCAGTTTAAGAAACTGACAGGATGTACTCCCATGAAATACCGCCATAGACAACAGGTTTCTCCGGGAAAGGAGAAAAAATAAACTATGAAGAAAGTAAGAATTGAACTGCAGAGTATAAGTAAGAGCTACTACTCCGAGACGGCAGTAACCCAGGCTTTGCGCAAGGTCAGTCTTTCCTTTTGCATGGGAGAATTTGTAGCAATCACTGGTGAGAGCGGCAGTGGTAAATCAACTCTGCTGAATATTATCGGAGGTATGGATTCCTTTGATGAAGGGGAAATGATCGTAGATGGTGAGCCTACCTTCCAATATGACGATGAAGACTGGGAGACATACCGCCGCACAAAGATCGGCTATGTTTTTCAGGACTACAGCCTCATCGGACATTACACAGCGCTGGACAATGTGATAAGCGCCCTGCTGATTATGGGACAGCACCCAGAGGAAGCCAGAAAGACTGCCACGGAATATCTGAAACAAGTTGGCCTGGATGAATATGGGTCACACCGCGCCTCAGAGCTCTCCAGCGGGCAAAAGCAGCGTCTGTCCATTGCCAGGGCACTTGCCAAAAATACAGGTATCATCGTTGCGGATGAGCCAACCGGCAACCTGGACAGCGAGACAGGACAGCAGATCATCCGGCTGTTACAGGAACTCTCGAAAGACCGGCTGGTCATTATGGTTACCCATAACTATGATCAGGCAGAGGCTTATGTCACAAGAAAGATCCGCCTGCATGATGGCCAGATCATCTCAGATGTTATGGTAGAGGAGGCAGATATAAAACCGGACACCGGGCAGGATGCGGAGATTGCCGATACCGCCAGCTCCCCATCTGTAGATGACGAACCAGCTGGCCAGAAAGAGAAATCAGGAAAAAAGGCGCTGACCTCCAATAAGGCTGCCTTGCTCTTCGCCAGACGGAACCAGAGGACACAGCGCGGACGTGCTATATTATTTACCTGTTTTCTTCTCGTGATCGCTGCCGCCTCCTTCCTGTTCATTGGAGAACTCTATGTTTACAGAGACGATACCAATACCAAGAATTACACACAGGCCGCCTTCTATCACGAGGATGACAAACGCCTGACCGTGAAACGGCAGGACGGGAAGGATATAACAGATGAAGATGTGGAAAAACTATCCTCTGTCCAATATGTAGAAACGGTTGATTCCTGCGATCTCGCCAATGATATCAATTACTATATTGAGGAAGACAAAGATTATGAATATGCTTATGGCAACGAAGCAAACCGAAGCCGTTTTGATAAAAAGGAAGGTGAGATCAAACGGGTTTCTTTCCTGAACGAAAAACGCTTTATGATGTCCACGGATGCCATTACCGAAGATGACCTTGCCGCCGGACGCCTGCCCCAGGCGAGAAATGAGATCGTCCTGTATGCAGAAGATACTTCTCCGTTGGAGAAAAATATTTTATGCTACTTCGCCTTTCATAATATCTGGGCAGAAAACCACTACTACCAGACGAATGTCACTGTCGTGGGAATATTGAAAGAACCTACAGAGCAGGTATATTTCACCAGGGAGCTCTGCCGGATGCTTTCCATGAGCCTTGCCGAAAATAGTGTCTTCCGCATTATCTATAGCTATGATAACCCCATTATCCGTCATGAGATCACCCCTGTCATTAGTGATTCCCTGACAGGCAATGAGGTACGTCTCTCCTCCATGATATCGGAAGAGTACAAGACCGCGGGAGAATTCCCCTGCACCATAGAACGGTTTGATGAAGCTGAAAATCCGGTGGGAGATGTGGAGACATATACAATAAAGATTAAAAATCCGGAATCTGCAGATGGCGTGCATGATTCCACGGAGAACCTGCTGGAAGTGAGTGAAAGCTTTTACAATCAACACTATAAAATGACGAGTTCACAGGCATCGGTTTATATATCCAACTATGCCAAGACAGACGCCGTGCTGGATAAATTAAATAAACTCGGTTATGACGGTATAAGCAGTTACCGCATCAGCACCCTTGATTATAATGAAGAAAAGACCACCCAGCGCCTGACTATCATCGGCATTTCTGCCCTTGGCCTTGTGATCCTTCTCCTTGCCGAAGTCCTGATCCTCCGCTCGCTGATGAAGATCCGCATAAAAGATTATTTTGTCTTAAAATTCATTGGCATGAAGATGCAGGTCATCCGCAGGATCAGCTATTATGAGATGCTCACCTATACCGCCATCGCTGTAATAGCAACCACTGTGATAATGTGGGGGCTTCGGCTGGCTGGTATTCCGGTGATCCAGGAGATCATGTGGTATTACCAGATGAATTCCTGGCTGCTCTTTATCTTGTACAATTTCCTGCTCACCCTGCTGACGGTTCTTTTCTTTAACCGCTTACTGAAAGGAAGGTTGAACGCATGATACAGATCAATAATTTACATAAATATTATAATAAGGGAAAGAAAAATGAACAACATGTGCTGAATGATATAACACTGGAATTTCCCAGAACAGGCCTTGTCTGCATTCTCGGGGAAAGTGGTTCAGGAAAAACCACCTTGCTGAATACAGTCGGCGGCCTGGATACCTTTTCAGGGGGATCTATCTCCATTGATGATAAGAAGATCACCAAATATGATCCCAAAGCGATCGAACCGATCCGAAATAACCATTTTGATTATATTTTCCAGAACTATTACCTCTTGAAAGATTATTCCGTGTCCTATAATATCAAACTGGCACTGAACCGTTACAACATCTCAGATGAAGAGAAGGAAGAACGGATCGATTATGTCCTCCGCACTCTCGGAATGGAAAAATACAAGAAAAAAACTGTCTCCAAGCTCTCCGGCGGACAGCAGCAGCGGGTTTCCATCGCCAGAGCCCTGGTGAAATCCCCGGATGTAATCTTCGCAGATGAGCCAACCGGGAATCTGGATGAAGAAAATACGATCCGGACAATGAGCATTCTGAAAAATATATCCAAAGAATGCCTTGTCCTTCTGGTCACCCATGAGAAAAGGATCGCCCGTTTCTTCGGCGACCGGATCATTGAAGTATGCGATGGCAAGATCATAAGGGATGAGCCGAATACTCCTGCCGATTCTTATGAACGCAGTGATGATTCCAATATCTATCTGAAGGAACTGGAAAAGGAAACTATATCAGGTGAAATGTCAGATTTCCAGATCTATCACCAAAAAGATTTCGTTCCGGGAAAAATCCAGTTGACACTGGCATGGAAAGATAATAAACTATATATTCAGAACAACATGCCATTCGACATACTGATCGAAGGAGTAGAAAATGGGGTTCAGATGTTAGACGAGGAACGTCCTACCCTGGATCTTGACGAAGTAGACAGCTTTTCCTATGAACTCCCCAAACTGGAGAGTAAAGGGTCAGCGCGGCTTTCCGGAAGGGAAATATTGCGCATATCGGTGGAAAACCTGCAGATGATGGGAAGGAGGCAGGCATTTATCATTACGATCCTGCTCGTGACAGCGGTACTCCTCTCTGTCACCCTGGCGCAGTTCATCAATATCTATTCCATTGATGAATCCTCTATTGTCACCACCGATTCGCATTATGTGCATATTGATTTTTCAGGCACCTCTTCCAACCATTCCTTCGAATCTACGGAACAACTGAGTAAGTTTATCCATGGGACATTGACAGGGAAAACACTGGGCGATCCTTTCTTCATCCCCAACATCAATGTATATCTCACTGGCAGTGGATATAAACAGTTGACAAACCTGACGCAGATGGTTCAGAACTATTCCTTTACATCAACGGATCATTTAAAGGAATCGGACCTGATCTGCGGCGAGATGCCTAAAAAAAGGAATGAAGTTGTTATGGATGCCCTGCTGGCACAGCGTCTCATTGATACAAGGGCATCTGTCTCTACCCTCCATACAACTCCAGAATCTTATCTGGGCATGAGGCTTGTACTGGCTGCCATGGACCAGGAGTTCACTATTGTTGGAGTCAGTAACACAAACCAGCCTGTCATCTATGCCGGACAGAATGTTTTGCTGGGTGCAAGCACCAAAGGATATCCCATTGCAAATGTCAGAGAGCTGCAGGCAGAACTGCCTGGCAAATATGATGATCTCTCCCTTAAGGACAATGAGATCCTTGTGCGCCAGGGATTGTATGACTCCATGGAGATGGAAAACCGCAAATCGGTGATCATAGGTGATGACAAAGAGCATAAGTATAAGATCGCAGGAACCTTCCCAAATGATTTTGATGTGAATTATGTCCTGTCCGACCAGGGATGCATCAATGTCCGCAATCTCCTGATCCAGGAAGTCATGGAAGTCCACCTCTATACGGAGAATCCAGATGCCACGGCAAAGACACTGAACGAAGGGGATATGGACATCGGGACTACTTATGAGATGGAAGCGTCTGTTCCTGTCCGGGATCAGATAAAAGCTTACCGCGAAGCACATTCTTCTGAGGTAGATGCCAGACAACTGATCCCTCTTGCAGTAGCTGTTATTTCCCTGATCATGATATACTTCACCATCAAGTCCAATGCCTCCTCCCGAAGCGAGGAACTAACTGTATACCGTCTGATCGGCATATCCCGCGGCAGCATCCTGAAAGCATATATGCTGGAAATGGTACTGGTAACCTCGTATACTTCCCTTCCGGCAGTACTGGCCACCAGCGGTGTGATCCAGTTTATCCGCTCCATACCATCCCTGGAGATCAATATGGTCTTCCCATGGTGGTCTGCGCTGGTCCTTCTGGTATGCATCTATGCCGTACATGCATTTATCAGTATTCTTCCGGTCTATGGTATCCTGTCAAAACCACCAGCTACATTAGCTGTAAAAGAATAGAGGTCAAAAATAATGGATGTATTAAAATTTGGTTTCCGCTACTGGAAACGTAACCTGGGCTTTTCCATCCTCACCCAGATCATGAGCTTTATTGCATTGGGAGCAGACCTTCTGCTCCCAATGCTTACTGCTCTTTTTATTGATTATATCATCAAAGACAGTGCTGTAAAAAATGACAATGTATTCTCCTTTCTGCTGGATGGTTCCTATGGGCAGGTTCACACGATGGAACTATTCTGGCATCTGGCAATGGTATTCCTCTGCCTGCTGTTCCTGAAACTCATCCTTGTCTATTGCAAAAATGTCCTGAATCAGAAACTGGGGCTAAATCTGGAGACAGACCTGCGTCTTGCCACCTTCCACAAATTAATGGAACTGGACAGCTCTACGATCTCAGAGTACAACACAGGGGAACTCCTGACCACCATTAATTCTGATACCATTATGTTCAAGGAAATGTTCTGCCGTATCATACCAAATATCCTTGACAGTGCCTTTGTACTTATCATCGCGGTCATTCTCCTTGCCAGCATCAATCCCTGGCTTTTGGTGATCCCGCTGCTTATGATGCCCGTATTCGCTTTTGCCCTGATCCGTTTCAAAAAACTGGCACGGCTTAACTTCCGCAACATCCGTGCCTGCAACAGTGACATGAATCTGAAAGTTCAGGAAAACATTGAGGCAGTCCGCCTTGTCCGTTCCTTTACGAATGAAGAAAAGGAACAGGAAAAATTTGATGAGGCCAACCAGGTCCTAAAGGATTCCTACATAAAACAGGTGAGGTTGTCTGCCTCCTTTGAAGCTGCTTTCAGTGCCATCAAACAGTTTGCCTATATCGGGAGCATTGCCGTGAGTGCCATCCTTGTCATGAATGGCTACATCCGTGTCGGTTATCTTGCCTCCTGTGCTGCTTACATTCTAAAGATCATGGATTATATCACTATGATCAATAATATGATGTTCCAGATGCAGCAGCAGATCGTATCTGGCTACAAAATGATGCACTTCATGGAATGTGAAAGCCGGATTCCTGATGGCAGCGAAACAATAGACGAAAGCACACCCCCACACATCTCTTTCCGAAATGCCTCCATGACAATACTGGATAAACCTGTCCTTCAGAATGTGGATCTGGATATCCCATATGGAAAAAAGATTGGTATCGTCGGTGGCACCGGAAGTGGTAAAAGTACTCTCCTGGAAGCCATGATCCGCATCCACGACGTGTCAGAAGGGGAGATAATGCTGAATGGAAAAAACATCCAGGCTTATTCCCTCCAGTCACTGCGCCGCCAGTTTGCCTATGTGTACCAGGATGTATTTCTCTTCTCCAATACCATTGATTCCAATATCTCTTATGCCAACCCGGAAGTAGAGGAGGAGGCCGTGATCCGTGCCGCGGAACACGCACAGGCACATAACTTTATTACACACCTAGAAGAAGGATATCAAACTATCGTTGGAGAGCGGGGCCTTGGCATCTCCGGTGGACAGAAGCAGCGTGTCTCCATTGCCCGCGCGCTCCTGAAGGACGCACCCATACTGGTATTGGATGATTCCACTTCAGCGCTGGACGTTGACACAGAAAAAAGACTGCTGCAGGCAATACGCACAAACTATTCAGATAGGACTCTTCTCATCTCCGCCCACCGCATGTCTTCTGTCGTGGACTGTGATGAGATCCTCTATCTGTTAAATGGAAAAATAGTAGAACGGGGAACCTTTGAAGAATTGATGAAACTGAATGGACATTTTGCCTCGGTGTATAATATCCAGGAGGCACAGAAGAAGTCTGTCATCGACTTCGACCAACTGGCAGAGGGAGGCGCAAGATAATATGGCTAAAAGAAATACTTATTTTCAGGACGAGATCATAGAGCGCAAGATTGATATGAAGCAATTTGGCAAAGTACTTCGGTATATACTGCCCTACCGGAAGATCTTTTTCTTTGTCTGCTTTCTGATGATAGTTTCCTCCATCGTCTCCATGATCGCACCATTGTTGTTGAAAATGGTTATTGATGAGATTGTGGTGACAGAAGAATACCGGACACTGGCCCTTGTGGTCGCGGGCATGGTCTTTCTGGCAGGAACCGAGATCGGCGTGACTTATATCCACCAGCGTCTTATGGGAACTCTGGGGCACAGTGTCATTGCCACGATCCGGAAAGACATCTTCTATAAGCTTCAGCAGCTTTCCTTTGACTATTTTGATTCAAAACCAGACGGCAAGATCGTTGTCCGTGTCACGGAATATATCAATGACCTCGCGAATTTCTTTACGAACTATGTACTGCTGCTGCTTACCTACATTGCCAAGATCATCATAGTGACCTTCTTTATGCTGGGATTGAGCCCAAAGCTCACAGGGATCGTATTTATCACAGTGATCCCCATGATGGTCTGTGTCTTCACCCTGCGTTATTTTGTGCGGAAGCTCTTTGGGGCGCACCGGGCAAAGATATCCAACCGGACCGCATTTCTTATTGAGACTATTATGGGAGAAAAGATTGTAAAGAACTATAACCATGTAGAAAGCAGTGAAGAGATCTATGCCCATATCCATGGCCTCAGCCTGAAACAATGGATGAAGATCGTCGTCCGCAATGAGATGAACACCCCTATCGTAGAGACATTCTGGAATATCGGCACACTGTGCCTGTATGGTTTGAGCCTTTCTATGATCCTGGCGGGAGATAACCTCATCAACGCAGGTACTGTCTTTGCCTTTACCAATTATATGACACTCTTCAGTGGGCCTCTGACACAGATCGCTTTCATCGTCCAGCAGATGGCACAGGTCAGTTCCAATCTGGAACAGGTTTTTGACACCATCAATTGTCCTGTTGACATCAGGGATAAAGAGAATCCGGTGGAGCTTTCGCATGTGAAAGGAAAGATCGACTTTAATGATGTGACTTTTGCCTATGATAAAGAGGTCAATATTTTGGAGCACTTTGACCTTCACGTGTCGCCTGGTGAGACCATCGCCCTTGTAGGGCCGACAGGTGCCGGAAAGACGACCATCATCAATATGCTGACTCGGTTTTATGATGTGGCAGAGGGCAGTGTCCGGATCGATGATGTGGATGTGCGAGACGCATCGCTCCATTCCCTGCGCAGGGAGGTTGGTGTCCTTATGCAGGATCCTTTTATCTTCCGGGGAACTGTGATGGAAAATATCCGTTATGGCAGGCTGGATGCCACAGATGAAGAATGTATCACTGCCGCAAAGACCATCTTTGCCCATGATTTTATATCGCGCCTCTATGATGGATATGGCCATGTACTGGAAGAGCGGGGCGCCGGGTTGTCTGCCGGAGAGAAACAGCTTCTCTCCTTTGCCCGCATCATCCTGAAAGACCCCTCTGTGGTTATCCTGGATGAAGCCACCAGTTCCATTGATACAGAGACTGAAAACCTGATCAAACAGGCGCTGGATGTGATCTTGAAAGACAAGACCGCATTTATCGTCGCCCACAGGCTCTCGACCATCCGCAGCGCAGACCGCATCCTATACATACAGGATAAGGGAATTGCCGAGGCTGGCACTCATGAAGAACTGATGGCAAGGAAAGGATTGTATTATCAATTAAATTAAAACAGAAAACAGCCAGCCGTGGATCCGTTCCCGACTGGCTGAAATATCCCTACTCTTCTTCCGTTCCTTTTTCCTCTTCCTTTTCTGCTGTCACACCCCATACCGTAACATTATCACCAAGAAGGCTGAATGTCATGCGCATCTCCCTGTCGATGGACTCATCCTGCTGTTTCAGGAATATTCCTTTATAGGTTACACCATTGAGATTCATTTCCACGTGGCAGCCTTTGGTGAATTTCCATGTCCCGGAATAGTCTCCCACCACTGTGCCATCTTTCTTTAGCACCACCTTTTCTGCCTCCTCATGGGAATAAGTGACAGTAAATTTTAGGGCAGTCTTCCGGTGTCCCACAACCATATCCTTCTGAAGTTCCACCTCTTTAATAGTAACCTCCTGATTACCAATGATTCCGATTTGTTTGTCTCCTACTACATTGTAGAATTTTGTCGGTTCATGATAAATAAAGTCATATTCACCCACAACCTCATCCGCCGAATACGCTTTCTCTGGCAATGTCTCCCCAGAATATTCGTATGGTGCCGCCACCAGCCAGTCATCCTCATTGACAAATAACTGGTGTACACGGACCTGATGTCCCTCATTTGTCCCAGACTGTGACTGGAATCGTGTGTGATATACAAGATATATCTTTCCATCATCATCCACAAGGACAGAATTGTGTCCCTGTGCCACCTGCACAGTACCCAGCCCGGACATATCATAGCTGCCGAATATCTTCACACCTTTGTTTGTCGCCTTCATATCCTCTGAATGTTCACAGATCGGTGAATTTCCTGCCTGATCCATATATGGGCCAGTTATTTTCTCTGAGCGGTAGATGCGCATCTGATAACCACCCTTGGCTTCCAGCCCGGCATAGGAAACAAAGAAATAATAATATTTTCCTGCTTTTATAATATATGGCGCCTCGCCTGAATTGTAATGGCCTCCTGCTATCTTCGTTCCCAGATAGGCATCGGATACATTCTCTTTTGTCTCATACTTCGTATCATAATCCCGCAGCCCCGTCTTTGGATCCAGCTTCAGCATATAGATCCCCGCCGACCAGGAACCATATGCCATATACAGATTTCCGTCATCGTCATAACGTACATTGGGATCAATGGCATTGATACATGCATTAGAGGTAGATCTGTAACGCGACAGGTCAGCACCCTCTCCAAGTACCTTATACACGTCTGTCCCAGACAGGTCCTCCGGCGGTGTCTTAGAATTATTCATGCCAGAGTATACCACGATTCCCTGGTATTCATATGGTCCCTCTATATTCTCTGCTGTCAGGAGACAGATAGAAGAGCACCAGTTATCACCATCAATGCTCATATACATGCACCATTTCTGCATTGACTCATTCCAGATCACATCCGGCGCCCACATACGTCCCCGAAGAGTTCCTGCTTTCACTGGTGTGGCATACTCTGCCCATTTCCATGGCTCCGCAAATAACTTTTCATAGTCCTGTGAGATATTGGTGGTAAATTTCTCCCATTTGATCAGATCCTTTGACTTTGCGAAATCAAGATGGGAACCAAAAACATAATACATCCCCGATCCGGGATCCTTGACGATAGATGGGTCATGTACGGAAACTCTCGGTACATAATCCTGGCTTTCCAGAAGGCCATCCTCCGTCCTTGCCTGTGATGGAAGTGCCGCATCTGACATACAGGCAGATAGCAGGGCAAGGATCAAAAACAGGGATATCCCTGCCTTTGGCGGCTTCGCCCCATTCTTCCCGGAAGCCAGCCTCCTTATCAGCAAAAATACTGCCAGCAGAACCACCACTGCCACGACAACGATCAGGATAATGATGGGAGCCGTAAAATAACTCGCCATGACAATATCCCCATTTTCCGCTTTATTCACTGTTGCTGTCAGCTGAAATTCTTTCGTCTCCCCTGCTGCCAGCTTATCTACCTCCTGGCTCACCTTCCCGGAAGCCGCCGTAAAATTTGTAGGCATCTTATAGATCACACCCACATCTGTCACATCATAATCATTCGTATTGGTTACCGACACAGTTACGACAGCCGTGTCGCCATCTGAATAATATTCCTTATCCGTTGAAGTCGTGACCTTGATCCCCCCGGCATCGGATGAGTCTTTCAGGGGAGCTTCCGTAGCTTCTGCTTTCGCCCCTTCCGCTGACACCGGAATCCCAAGGATCACAGCCGTAGCTGCCAGTATCACAAAGAATACTGCCAGTACCGCCAACAGCCTCCCGATATATACATTCTTAGCCATAAAAAAGTTCCTCCCTTTTAATCGTTTCCTCTATCTCTTATTCGTCCTCCCATGGATGAGGTTTCGAATAAAAATATCCCTGTGAATGGGCAACACCGATATCCATCATAATATCCTGGATCTCCTGATTTTCCACATATTCCGCTATGACCTCCTGGTCATTTCCCACGCACCAGCTATTGATGAAGCGGATGAACTCCAGGCAATGCGGATCCTCTGTGATGGTACGGATAATAGCTCCATCGATCTTAATGTAATCTGCTTCGATCTTCAGTACATGAAGCAGATTTGAAAATCCACTGCCAAAGTCATCGATCGCCACTTTTGCCCCATACTCATGGATCCGGTCAGCAAATTCTTTGATATAGGCATAATCCATGATCTCTTCGCTTTCCACGATCTCAAAGACATAATTTCCCGGACAGGGGACTGTTTTCATATTTTCAAATATCATGCGGATCATCATGCGGTCATAGATATCCTGGACATTAAGATTAATGGTTACGCGTATATCTTTGTCCCGGAACATGTTGATCACCGTCTCCACCATGAGTTCAGACAGGCTCTCATACAGATCATACTCCTTCGCCACTGGCAGGAACTGATCTGGAAAATAAACCCTTCCATCCTCATCAAAGATACGCATCAGCGACTCATACATCTTTTTGCTGCCGCCTTTATTGTTGTGGATCTCCTGAAAATATGGCTTCACTCTTTTATGCTGCAGCGCCTCCCGGATAATGTGGAGCATTCGGATCTCCTCCATTTCCTTCTTTGCAACATCCCCGACCTCATCGTACTGTACAATAGGAATCTTGTTAGCCCTCGCATATCTCATGGTTGTTTCCAGACGGGCCAGCGTATCTTCTTTTCCAAATACGACAGCGACAGTACAGGAAAGATCCACCTCCTCACACTGAATGTCTGCAAGAAAGCCCCTGATCTTCTCCAACACCTCTGCAAACTCAGTTTTCGCAACGGCGGTATCCGCCGCCAATAAAAAGGAAGTATCTTCATAGCTATACAGATACATTCCTTTCGGAAGATAATATGTCTGGATCTTCTGATAATTTTCCCGCAAAATGGTATAAGTTTTTGTTATTCCCGCAAATAAACGGAGCATCCGTTCATTATTCAGGTAAAATACGGCTGCCTTGTCAAGCTCGTTCCTTTCCTGGTCATAAAGATACTTCAACTGGTTGTCCACACCAAGAACCTGATTATAAAACATGGCATTCTGAATCTTCTGCTGTTGATCCTGCAGTTCCTCATTTAAGTGCCTGTTTGCATTGACAAGCAGATAATTGAGCATCTGGGGGTTGTCCTCCTGCAGTTCGGACATATTTTTCAGTTCCCGCTCCCGCAGAATGACCCGTGCGTCTGCATCCTCTGAAAGGGCTGTTGTCACAAAGGTATAATTCGCATAAACATTCCCACCTCTGACATTAGAGACCTCCCCGGATAACAAAGCACCACTGATATTCGTTGTAAAAAAATTTTCAATCTCCCAATTGGCACAATTATGCAGAAAATTTACTCTGGACTGACAATCATAGGCAAAAATCGTTTCCACAGGCGCCGAGCCTATATTCCGGAACAATTCCTGCACCTGGTCATAGATCTTCTGTGGATGGAAATATCCCAGAGACACATAGCTCCCATCTTTCAATTCTCCATAAGATCTCAGGCTATAGCGTTTCTCTCCTGTTCCTGATGCGTCCTTCTCAAAATCAGGATCCTCTGCATAATCAACATAATAGGCGATCCCTCTCTCATCACGCTTCACCACTGGAAAGATATGTGAAATTGCCGGATTCTCCTGCAGCGTCTCCCTGCCAAGAAGATTTGCATACCACTCTGCCCCATCTGTTCCATCGATTTTTTCTATATAACAGCCCCGGCTCACGATAGGACACTTTTTCCCCACCGGCTCTACGCCACAGACATAATCGCCATATATATGTAGCTGGTCTGATGAAATCAGTGCCATCACTACATCTGTGCCAGAAGTCTCTATGCCCTCCAGGACATAGGCAAGATCCCCTCTTGCGTTTCCCTGCCCATCCTCCAGATATGCCGCTCCACCCAGCATCCTGACAGGAATTCCGGTCTCATTGATGGTCTCAACAAAGTCTTCGATCTTACTATATGTAAGCGGGAAAAATATTAATAAAAAGCCGCCCTGGCCAAAGAGCACATCACGCACAACCTCTTCTGCCAGCGCAGCCCCTGTCTGCCATTTTCCATCTCCATTCAGGCAGTTTACCCTTGCCGTCCTGACCTCTGCCCTCTCTAACACCGTGAGCGAGATCAGGCATGCCTCTGGATAAAGCCTTCCATCACAAATGACCTGCATCGTACTGCACCCGATCACTTCTGCATGCGGAAACAACCCGCGAATCTCCTTCGCCAGCTCCTGCATCTGCTCCTTCGTATGAACCGCACTGTGAATCCGGATCAGCATCCGTTCTGTCTCTTTTACTGGAATGTCATCCAGAAAATCATGAAACGCAGCTATGTCTGTAAACAGATGATTGTATGTCCTCATGCTGCCATTACCCCCTCTCTCTTTCTCCTTCCCCAATCCATGATATCCCGGCCCTGCACAATCATCCTTCTATCTTCTTATACCTCTTAAATATCTTATCTTCACCACATACATGCTTCGTCCCGTCCTCATCAATGATGATATAATCATTTTCACCGATGAACGTACGTCCCCTGCGATGCACAATATAAGGGCATACGATAGAACCATTTTCATTTTTTACCTTTATGAGGGTATCTGTCACGATCCAGCCTTTTGTGACCACGTCTGCCCACAGTTCAAAACCGTCCTCCAGACCCTTTCCCAATTCATATTTTGTCACATCCGCTTCCATTTCTACTCTTCTGCACTTCATATACCGCCCCTGCCTTTCCTTTTTTATATATTCATTGTATTACATATTACGGGAAAAAGCTATTGTTTTTTATGAAATCTCCTCCCCACAGTGAACATAATGCAGTTGTTCCCCCATAATTCCCTTCATGGCCTCATACGCCGGAATCCCGGTACAGTGGCAGGTATAAAATACCGTATGGCATCTCTTTAATTCCCGTGCTGTATCACAGATATTCCGTATCTCTTCTTCTGTATGGTCTGTCTTTTTCATCATGTGGAACCCACTGACCACCACATCCGGTTCTGTGCCATATAACTCCTTATAACGGTCTAGGATATTCAATATCCCATTGTGGGCACAGCCAGAGAAGAGAAAATGTTTTCCGTCCTCTCTCACCACCAGGCACTGCTCATGGGCGAAAGAATCCTGTATATATCTGTCTCCCATTTTCTTCACCAGGCGCTTATTCGTCTCTGGCAGATTCCTCCTGCCTGTGATCCCGCTGAACACCGAAAGATTTTCATCGATCTGCATTCCCCCATCCACATATATGAGCTGGGACAGTTCAGTGATTCCTGGATCTATGCCAATATAACGGTATCCCCTTTCCCTGCCGTCAAAGGCATAATAATCCCCTGCTGCCTCTCTGTGTACATAGATCTTTGCCGTGGGATTGACACCCACGAAAGGAAGGATCCCTCCTGAATGGTCATAGTGTCCGTGGCTGAGAACAACTGTGTCCACTTCCGAAAGAAGAATCCCCAATTCCCGGGCATTTTCCAAAATATATTCCGATGGCCCAGTATCCATCAGCAGTTTATGCCCTGCAGCCTCTATATAGAAACTGAGGCCGTGCCCTATGGTACAGCCATCCGTTCCCGGTGTATTCTCAATTATATTGATAATGCGCATACGTGCCCCCCTGCTTCTGCCTGGCTCAACAGCGCCAATTTAAACCCGCCGTTGAACTAACCCTGTGAACCGCAGCCGTGATTCCCACATGTATGGGTCCCACCATG
Source organism: uncultured Clostridia bacterium (assembly GCA_947643415.1). Classification (GTDB taxonomy): domain Bacteria; phylum Bacillota; class Clostridia; order Lachnospirales; family Lachnospiraceae; genus Eubacterium_F. The sequence goes on from CANRWA010000068.1 coordinate 17,024, forward strand.
TCCATGATGGTCACAATGTGCATCCGGGTCATACTGCAGTGTTCCGCCGGCCAAAGCCTTCACTGCCTCATCTGCCTCGCCGCTCACCCCCGGATACAGCCGGATTCCCACATTCTGAAGGGCATTCTGTGCCCCCATGCCGATCCCGCCACAGATCAGAACATCCACATCAGCTTCAGCCAGAAGTCCCGCCAACGCCCCATGTCCAGTTCCATTGGTATCCAGGATCACTTCAGAGAGAATTTCTTTTCCCTCCACATCATATAGCTTAAACTGGCTTGTCTTCCCAAAATGCTGAAATATACGTCCATTTTCATACGTTACTGCAACTTTCATAAACTTCATTCCTTTCTATTCTATAAATTCATATTGCTTGATTTTCTCCGGATCCCTGTACTCATGCTTCTCATAGTACCCGATCAATCTTCCTGTATCATCCCTGAGCGCCACCATATAGACATCCTTATTCTCTTTTTCATTATGAAAGGTATAGATCATATTGTGTTCCTTAGATTCAGCGAACCAACCCACGATCTGTTTTATCCTTTTTCCGGATTCCTCCCCATGGCAGTCCAGAAGGCTCTGGCCTATCAGTTTAGCGCCACCCCGTTTGCCATATCTGCTGACAGCCGCCGGATTCATATAAATGATCTCATGCTGCAGATTGCAGATCACGACTGCACATCTGTCCTGATCGACCACGCTTTTAAAAAATGCAGAATATTCTTTGATACCCTCTATCTTATTTTCTTTTTCCATATTCCCTAACCTCCCTGAAATCATTATATACCCCTGTGAGACAGTCTGCAACCGGGAATAAAGAAAACTATGTGATTGGGAAGAGGGTATGAAAAGTAAATTGAGAAAGAAATGAAAACGTGGTAAACTATAGAAAAGCTGTGCTTATATTAAGTTTAGCTCAACGTCAGGTTCAAATTGGGAGGATATATTAAGTATCAATGGTCTATTTATTTACTGCACTATACTGTGAAGCAGATGTATTTATCAAAAAATTCTGTTTGGAAAAAATTCTTGAAAACGTTCGGTTTCAGGAATTCTATCAGGAAGAAGCCGGCATCCGGCTGACGGTTACCGGTGTTGGCGAAATCGCTGCGGCCACTGCGGTAAGCAGCATATGTGCCACATACAAGCCTCAGGAGGAAGACATGCTCCTTAATGTCGGCACCTGTTCCCATATCGCTGGAAATCATGGTATTTTTCTATGTAATAAAATCTTAGAACAAGCCACCGGAAGAACCTTTTATCCAGACTTATTGTATCGCCATCATTTGCGGGAAGAAGCAATTGTGACGGGAATGCTGCCCTGTAATTGTGAAGAAAATTTTGACGGAACTCTATATGATATGGAGGCTGCGGCAATATATCAGGCCGGTTCTTATTTTTTCGCTCCCCACCAAATGATGTTTTTGAAAGTGGTGTCGGATCAGGGGGCTGCAGCAACGGTCTCTAAGGAGAAAGTTCATTACCTGATGGAAACATATCAGGATGCGTTATTTGATTTCATCGGAGGACTTCCTGCTATCGCATATGGAGATCATCGGAACTTAGAATTTTTACAGCAGAAGGAAATACGGATGGAAACACTCTTTGCAGACCTGCACTGCTCCAGAG
>CANRWA010000069.1 GCA_947643415.1 uncultured Clostridia bacterium
ATAATGTAAGATTATCACATCTCTTAATTCCTGCTGTAACGAACAAACAAGATCCCAAAGCTCTCTATATCCATTACTCACAACAGCCTCAATACCTCTACATGGATAAGCCGTGACAACAACCCTTCCCTGCCTGCGTATAAACTGCCTTACTTCATTGATAAGAATCTGTATGATCCAAGCTTTGAACTTGCCCCTGTTATGTAATGTATCTCTCTTTTCAAATGCCTTCAAAACGGTATTCGACATTACATCTTCAGCATCATAGTGATTTTTTAATATCCGATATGAAATCATATACATTTCTCTGCTACACTCAGATAAAAGCTGCACAAAAATTTCCGTTTCCATATCCATTCCCTCCTTTGTTGTTCGACTCAAAGACAGATTTCCCCTAAAATAGTATTCACTATAAAGAACACCGAAACATGCTATTTCCCTACAAAAAATTTTAAATATTTTTTGTTTTCAGCGTTTTGCACAAATCTACTTAATATTTTTATTAAAAATAACCAACAAAAAAATAGCCGAGCAACGCCAATTTGAACCCGCCGCTGAGCTATTTTATAGAAATTTTCCTTGTAGCTTTCTCTTCTATCCTATATAATAGAGAAGAATATGTAAAAAAGGATATGAACATAAAGGAGGGTATTGCAATGCCAAAAAGAACTGATATCCACAAGGTTCTGATCATCGGATCTGGCCCCATTATCATTGGCCAGGCGTGTGAATTTGATTATTCCGGTACTCAGGCCTGTAAAGCGCTGCGTAAACTAGGCTATGAGATCGTGCTGGTAAACTCCAATCCGGCAACCATTATGACAGACCCGGAAACAGCGGATGTTACCTATATCGAACCATTGAATGTGAAACGTCTTGAACAGATCATCAAAAAAGAACGCCCTGATGCTCTTTTGCCAAATCTCGGCGGACAGTCCGGCCTGAATCTCTGTGCCGAATTAAATCAGGCAGGAATTCTTGACAAATATAATGTAAAAGTAATCGGTGTCCAGGTGGATGCCATTGAACGTGGTGAAGACCGGATCGAATTCAAGAAAACAATGGACAAGCTGGGCATTGAGATGGCACGGAGCGAAGTGGCATACAGTGTGGACGAAGCCCTCTCCATAGCAGATAAATTAGGATATCCTGTCGTTCTCCGCCCCGCTTATACTATGGGCGGCGCCGGCGGCGGCCTTGTTTATAATAAAGAAGAATTAAAGACCGTCTGTGCCCGGGGGCTTCAGGCAAGTCTCGTAGGACAGGTTCTTGTGGAAGAATCCATCCTTGGCTGGGAAGAACTTGAATTAGAGGTAGTCCGGGATGCTGACAACAACATTATCACCGTATGTTTTATTGAAAATATAGACCCTCTGGGTGTCCATACCGGAGATTCTTTCTGTTCTGCCCCGATGCTGACCATCTCGGAGGAATGCCAGAAACGTCTGCAGGAGCAGGCATATAAGATCGTGGAATCCGTTCAGGTCATCGGCGGCACAAATGTACAATTTGCACATGATCCGGTGAGTGACCGCATTATCGTGATCGAGATCAACCCCCGTACATCCCGCTCTTCTGCACTGGCTTCCAAGGCAACCGGTTTCCCCATTGCCCTTGTATCCGCCATGCTGGCAACAGGCCTCACACTGAAAGATATCCCCTGTGGCAAATATGGAACTCTGGACAAATATGTGCCAGATGGGGATTATGTTGTGATCAAATTTGCCCGCTGGGCATTTGAGAAATTTAAAGGCGTAGAGGATAAACTCGGCACCCAGATGAGAGCCGTCGGTGAGGTAATGAGTATCGGCAAGACTTATAAAGAGGCTTTCCAGAAAGCGGTCCGCAGTCTGGAGACAGGGCGCTATGGTCTTGGACATGCAAAAGATTTTGACACCATGACAAAGGAAGAACTTCTCCAGCTCCTCATCACTCCTTCCAGTGAACGGCACTTTATCATGTATGAAGCCCTCCGCAAAGGTGCCACTGTGGAAGAGATCTTTGAACTGACAAAAGTAAAAACCTACTTTATCGAACAGATGAAAGAACTGGTAGAGGAAGAAGAAGCACTGATGCAGAACAAGGGACAGCTCCCCTCAGATGATGCCCTGGTCTCTGCCAAGAAGAACGGATTTTCAGATAAATACCTGAGTGAGATCCTTGCCATCCCGGAAGCAGATATCCGGGAACGCCGCCTGTCTCTCGGTGTGGAAGAGGCATGGGAAGGTGTTCATGTAAGCGGTACAGAAAACAGCGCCTACTACTATTCGACCTACAATGCCCCAGACAAAAATCCAGTCAGCAGCGACAAGCCAAAGATCATGATTCTGGGCGGCGGCCCAAACCGCATCGGACAGGGAATCGAATTTGATTACTGCTGTGTCCATGCCGCTGTGGCACTGAAAAAACTTGGTTTTGAGACTATCATTGTAAACTGTAATCCAGAGACGGTATCCACAGACTATGATACCTCGGATAAATTATATTTCGAACCGCTGACCCTGGAAGATGTACTGAGCATCTATAAGAAAGAGAAACCTCTGGGCGTCATCGCACAGTTCGGCGGACAGACACCACTAAACCTTGCCAGTGAACTGGAGAAAAACGGAGTAAAGATCCTGGGGACATCACCTTCGGTCATTGACCTTGCCGAGGACAGGGACCTGTTCCGCGAGATGATGGACAAACTGGAGATCCCAATGCCGGAATCCGGCATGGCAACAACAGTAGAAGAAGCCATCTCCATCGCAGGCAAAATCGGCTATCCGGTTATGGTCCGCCCCTCTTATGTACTGGGCGGGCGCGGCATGGAAGTTGTCTATGATGATGAAAGCATGACAGAATATATGAAAGCGGCTGTAGGTGTAACACCAGACCGCCCGATCCTCATTGACCGTTTCTTAAACCATGCCCTGGAATGTGAAGCGGATGCCATCAGCGACGGCAGCAATGCCTTCGTTCCGGCAGTAATGGAACACATAGAACTTGCCGGTGTCCACTCTGGTGATTCTGCCTGCATTATTCCTTCCGTCCATATATCAGAAGAAAATGTGGCAACTATTAAGGAATACACAAAGAAAATCGCTGAGGAGATGCATGTCAGGGGACTTATGAATATGCAGTATGCCATTGAAAATGGCAAGGTCTATGTACTGGAAGCCAATCCGAGAGCCTCCCGCACGGTTCCGCTTGTATCCAAAGTCTGTAATATCCGCATGGTTCCACTTGCCACAGAGATCATTACATCTGAACTCACAGGCAATGCATCGCCGATTGCCGGATTAAAAGAACAGAACATTCCGAATTACGGCGTGAAAGAAGCTGCTTTTCCTTTCAACATGTTTCCGGAAGTCGATCCTGTACTGGGACCGGAAATGCGCTCCACTGGTGAAGTACTTGGTCTGTCTTCTTCCTACGGTGAGGCATTCTATAAATCACAGGAGGCAATCCAGTCACCTCTTCCACTGTCCGGCACAGTTCTGATCTCCGTCAATACCAAGGACAAACCGGAAGTTGCGGATATCGCACGGATCTTTATGGAAGATGGTTTCCGGATCATTGCCACCGGCAGCACTTATGACCTGTTAGTAAAAGCGGGAATCCAGTCAGAAAAAGTGAAAAAGCTCTATGAGGGCAGGCCAAATATCCTGGATATGATCACCAATGGCGATATCCAACTGATTATCAATACTCCGGTAGGCAAAGACAGCGTCCATGACGACAGCTATCTCCGGAAGGCAGCCATCAAGGCAAAGGTTCCATATATGACCACTATGGCGGCTGCAAGGGCAACAGCAGAAGGAATTCACTATGTGAAAGAGCACGAACAGGGTGAACTCAAATCCCTGCAGCAGCTTCATTCCGAGATTACAGATAAGTAACTACGGCGCCGGAAACCAAAGCCCAAAAATCACACACAAAATCCCCTGTACGTATCCATTTCACAGATACACACAGGGGATTTCCTGATTCTATACGGATGCTATGGTCATTTCGCCAGAAGCATCATGATCTCATTACTGCGTTCGATAAATTCTGTCATCTTATCTGCCTCCAACGGATGATGGCTGATGAGAGCCAGATCATACAGTTGTTTGCAGAACAGGTCTGTATTATCCTCTTCTTTGTGTTCCAGCACATACTGAACCAGTGCATGATTAGCATTCAGTACCAGAGTCTGTCCCATGTCAGGCATACCCATGCCGCCCATGCCATTTGCTGCGTACATCTTCATCATATCCTGCATTCTTCTTGCTTCTTCCGACATGGTGATCATGGAAGACACTTTATCGTTCTTCAGCTTCTCGACCTTCACCTCCAGGTTATCCTTTCCTGTCGCCTTCTTGAAGATCTCTGTGAGGGTCTCTGTCTCTGCTTTCAGTTGTTCTGCATCGCCTTCTTCCTTAAACTCCTCTGTCAGATCTGCATCAATACGCTGGAACTTCACTGCATCATCGCCTGCCTCCAGGGAAGAGACAAACGGCTGGTCAATATTATGAAGCAGCACCACTGCATTCATCTTCTGCTCACGGAACATATTGATATACTGGCTCTGCTGCTGCAGGTCTGTCACATAATACACTGTCTTCTTTGGCGCCTCTGCCTCCTGTGTCTCTTCCTTATCCTCTTCTCCCGGTTCCACAACCTCTGCTTCTACCTCCGGCTCTGGAAGGGTATCCAGGTATTCGGACAGTGTGCTGTATTTATCATCCAGATCCTTAAAAAGGATATACTCTTTGATCTTCTCTTTAAACTTCTCGTCCTTCAGACAGCCGAACTTGATAAACGGGCTGATATCATCCCAGTATTTCTCATAATTCTCGCGGTCTGTCTTACACATGCCAGATAGTTTATCCGCTACCTTCTTTGTAATATAATCTGAGATCTTCTTTACAAATCCGTCATTCTGCAGCGCGCTCCGGCTGACATTCAGCGGAAGGTCCGGACAGTCAATGACACCCTTCAACAGAAGCAGGAATTCCGGAATCACTTCTTTAATATTATCTGCGATAAATACCTGATTGTTGTACAGCTTGATCATACCCTCGATATTCTCATACTCCAGGTTTACTTTCGGGAAGTAGAGAATGCCTTTCAGGTTAAACGGATAATCCATATTCAGATGGATCCAGAACAATGGCTCCCTGTAATCCTGAAATACCTTGCGGTAAAATTCTTTATATTCATCTTCTGTACACTCATTCGGATGTTTATTCCACAACGGATTGATATCACTGAGAGAAACCGGACGTTTCAGGATTTTGGTCTTCTTTACAGGTTCTTTCTTCTCACTCTCTTCGCCCTCTTCGCCTTCTTTCTCCTCTTCTTTCGGTTCCTCCACAATCTCTTCAATGACAGTATCCTCCTCTGTCACCTCTTCACTAGGGATTGTCTCATACTCTGGTTCTGCATTCGCCTTGGTCAGGAAGATCTCCACTGGCATAAAGGAACAATATTTCTCCAATACTTCTCTCACACGGTATTCATTGGCAAACTCATAACTGTCCTCATTAAGGTGGAGAATGATCTGTGTACCGACCGTATCTTTCTCACTTGATCCCATCTCAAAAGTAAGGCCGCCATCTGATTCCCAGTGAACTGCCTCTGCTCCCTCTTTATAAGAAAGGGTGTGGATCTCTGCCGAATCAGCAACCATAAATACCGAATAGAATCCCAGGCCAAAATGCCCGATAATCTGCTCATCATTTGCCTTGTCCTTATATTTCTCCAGAAAGTCTGCTGCTCCGGAGAAAGCGATCTGGTTGATATATTCCTTCACTTCCTCTGCTGTCATCCCAAGTCCGTTGTCCGTAAACGTAATGGTCTTCTCCTCCGGATTAACCTCTACATCGATCTTTGCTTTGTAATCATCTGCCAGCTCGGTCTCACCGATCAGCGAAAGTTTCTTCAATTTTGTAATGGCATCGCAGCCATTGCTGACTACCTCACGGATAAAAATATCATGGTCCGAATACAACCATTTTTTAATGATCGGAAATATGTTTTCAGAATTGATCGCTAAGTTTCCCTGCTCGTTTGTCATCTCTATAACCTCCATTTCACTGCCTATGCACCTGCAAATACATAGTACTCATATGTCGTCTAGAGAATATAATAATACGAGCCGGGCTTAATGTCAAGAAAAATTTAGCACTCAATTAAAATGAGTGCTAACAATCAGACGAACAGACAAGTCAAACTGCCAATTATTTAATATTTGTTGAGCTAAAAAGAATGTCCATGAATTTCTTTTTGAAAACTTTGATATCAATTGTATATACATTTTTATAAAATTGATTTATGTATCGTCTGGTATCAAACTTTTTTGGATATTGGTCTAATTCATCTTTCTTTGATAATCTCTTTAGCTTCATTGTCATTTTATCCAAGGAATCAGATGACTGGTATGAATGATTCGACTCCACATATTTTTCGTTGTTGTAAACAATAACAAGAACCGTATCTCCTGCCAATTCCTCACGTGTCAGATTTTCATTCATTGCCAGTAAAGACAGACTATCATAGGCCTTATTCTTTATTATTGTCTTATCTATATTCCCTTCCGCCTGATTTTTAAATTCAATCAGGTATCTCACACCACCTTTGTTTAGGTATCCATCACATGAAGACAAGGCATCTCCCCTGAAATCCTTACATAATTTCTTTTTGACACCATCAAAATTTACTAACCTGTGCTCCTTTGTTTCATCTTCAATCAGTGAAACCTGACTGTTTTTATCTCTGGACACTACCTTCAAAGTGCTTAAATAACTTCTATAATCTTCTATTAGTTTCATATACTACTCCACATTACAATTCCTCTAATGGTTTATACAACAAAGAATAAATCTGCTCTGTCTTCTTCGTAACATCTTTACTTTCACACAGACCATCTTCACACTCCTGCATAAGATAAAATTTTCCCTTATCAGCAATTCCATACTCTGCCATCTTAACCTCAATGGCTCTCACAAAATAGGGACTATGTGTATTTACATAAATGACCAGACCAATCTTCTTCTGTAATAAAACTAAAATCTCAGCAAAGATAACCTGCCATTCTGGATGCAGATTTACCTCTGGCTCATCAATAAGTAAAATATCTCCCTTTTTGCATGTCCCATTTTCCAACAGACGCTGCAGTACAGCAAATATTTTCAACCCGGCAGACAGATTTGTTATATTTACAGAATGATTGGTTATTGAATCCTGAAATTGAAAATTACCTGACTCATCAACACTAAGTTTTCCATGAGTTACTTCATTAATGATAATATGAATTATATTTTCCAGTTCATTCGCATCGGTATAATCTTCATATAATGTGTCAAATTTTTTATCAGACCTTAAAAACGTAAATAAATTCTCGGTTGGAATCGTTGGATAAACTTTTTTTCCAAAGAAATTACGAGACAAACCAGACAAGTCAAGAATGTTGTATGACTCAATATAAATTGCCTTCTTGTCACAGCTCAATCCACAGGTATGGTCAGTCAGTTTATGATTCCTAAATTGCGAAAAAAACTTCCTATCATCAATCCCCATCTCAATCTCAGCCACGCTTGAAATTTGAAAACAATTGATTTGCTGTTTAAAGACACGGTTAAAATAGGAATCAACTAGAAATTTTGTATAGTCATTATCTGTTCTCAACAAAATCTTATTTATTTCTGTAACTATTTCATCTATTTCTTCTTCACTAACCTCATCTACTTCTGCAAACCACTCTTTCAGATATTTTTTTGATAAAAATTTATCATTATCTGCCACCCACTCTATTATATTCTTATCAGGTAACTCCTGCGAAAAATCACTTACTAAATCAATATAATCCAAATTCTGTGCAAGTTCTTCATTTTTTCTCAATATCTGCATCAACACATTATAGATACTATCTCTTCTAGATTGAACTATTCTCTCTGGAAGAGATTTATAGGCATTGATCGATGCATAAATTCCTTTACTAATGGTTGTCTTTCCTGTCCCATTCAGACCAGCAACCACAGTAATACCATCTATGTCAATCTGAGCCTTTTTTACTCTGGCAACATTCCTTATTGATATATTCATCGACACATTTCAACCTCCGATTTTCATTATATCCATTATAATACATCATATATACAATAATCAAGGAATTTTATTCCTTCTTAGTCACTGCTCTTCCCCATATTCCCTGAGAAAATTCCTGCAGTTATCATCCCAGGACTGCTGTGCCTCCTTATTGAGTGAGAACTCTTTCTGCATATAACCGGTGAAAAGAAATAATTCTCCCCTTTCATACTGCATCCGCAGCGAACCGACATCTCCATTACCTAGATAATGGCAAAAATCCACTTTAAATACCTCTGGCGTCTTCTTCCCCCGGATAAGGCTGAATATAACCGGGCGCAGTTGTTTCCACAAAACCTGGCTGCTGGTATCCTCTGTCCTCTCATCTGTATCAAACCACTCATCATGCCGTTTTCCATCAATCTGAAATGTCACAAATGTAGTGACCTCACAATTTACCACATGGAATTTATCAAACATCTCTCCTGTCAGCATTTTTGCCATAAATTCTTTAATATTTTCAACTTTTAATACGATCATTTTGAATAAAACCCTCCTGAGTGAAGATACTAATACCGTTTACAGAATATTAAAAATATGAAATGGAGGTAATATCATGCGTTGTGATGAACAGACTTATAAAAATGTAGCAAAGAACTGTAGTGCTTATGCGGTAAAAGACTGCTGCCACTGTGGCAGTACAAACAAGTCAGGTGATGCTGACGTCTCCTGCACCACCTGCAAGCATTTCACCTCAGATAAGTACTGCTCCCTGGATCTCTTTGACCCGATCGTGGAAAACCACAAATTCTAAGTCTTTTTCTTAGAACCCTTCTTATTCTTCCGGCCAGCCTCCGCTGGTCGGTTACATACACTTTCAAAGACCGCAATGGAGCGGGCAGGCATCGTATAGACACCATCTTCGATCCTTTTCTTCCCGCCCTCAGCGGTATCCACAAGAATCTTCCACTCCTTGCTATTGTCTACATCAGGAAGATAGAATTCCTGTTCATCCCAATGAAAATTAAAAGCAAAATAAAGGCTCCGTCCGTCGAAATAACCTCCATAAAATAAAATACCGAGCTTTCTGCTAGTATAGGAAAAATCAATCACCCATGGTTCTCTCCCATGACAGGATACATCCGGCGCTCCCCTGCCTTTTGTATCTAATCCGGTTAGATGCCTCTTCTGATGATATAGAGGGTGTTTCTTCCGGAAGGCAAGAAGTTCCTTTACAAAACCATGTGTCTTTTGGTTTCTCTCCAGCATCCGCCAGTCAAGCCATGTCGTCACATTATCCTGACAATATGCATTATTATTTCCTTTCTGTGAATTTCCAAACTCATCCCCTGCCAGCAGCATAGGTACTGCCATACCAAGGATCAGCATGGCAAAAGCATTCCGCTCCTGCTGCTGCCTTGTCCGAAGCACCTGTTTACGTCGGCTTGGCCCTTCTGCCCCACAATTCCAACTATAGTTGTATTCTGTTCCATCCCTTCCACGTTCGCCATTTGCCTCATTATGTTTTACATCATAAGAAATGAGATCCCGAAGTGTAAAACCATTATTCTGTGTGATATAGTGGATCAGCCCTACACCATCCCTTTGTTCCCAGAAACGCTTATAGATATTTGCCACCTGTCCCTCATCACTTTTCAGAAAACGCCTGGCATCTACAAGAAATCCGTCATTTATCTCATAGCAGACGGGTTTTTTCCGATTCTCCAGCTGACGCCCCCAATTTCCTCCCAGAATCTTTGTATGGGAGAGAACAGGGTCCATCCTGAGCCATGAAGTATCCATGGATTCCTGATTGATGCGAAACCCGTCTACATGAAATTCCAGAACATAATACCGCAGGCACTCTAAGATAAATTCTGGTGTCTGATCTACAAAATACATATCCAGGATAAGATTCATATTATTCTGATGAAGTGCCTTTATCAGTGTCTTTAATTCGAGAACTGCACTGGTTTTGCCACTGCTGTAGCCTGCCTTTGGGGCAAAATAGAACGCATCTCTACTATACCCCCAATAATTTACCTTTCCTGTGAGATTCCTCTCCTCATCCCTCATGCACTCATCAAAGTCATAAATTGGAAGAGGAAAGATGGTATTGACACCAAGATCCTTTAAATATGGTATCTTCTCCTGCAGGCCTGCAAAAGTCCCCGGCGTCCTAACCCCGGAACTGGCATGTTTTGTGAATCCTCTCATATGACACTGATACATCACCATCTCGTGTTCCGGCAGAGGCCTCCATTTCTCACCCGTCCAGTCAAACTGTGAAAAATAAAATCTTCCGTACACATGTTTCTTTGGTTTCCCAAAATGCTCCCGTCCAGATATTTCCTTTGCATAAGGATCAGTCACATGTTTTCCATCTATGATAAAATCATATTCCAGCCCATTCATTCTTTCTACAAGCTGTTCTCCTGTGAGGATCACAGAAAAAACATCCTGTATGCCTGATTCTTTCATCGATTTCATGGTGATCTTCTGTTTCTTTCCATGTTCGTACAGGCATAACTGACAACGAGATGCTCCCTGCTGCCATAAGGCGACCTGTACCTGGTTCTCACTTAATTCTGATACTCCCAGTCGAAAGGTGGTTGCTTTCTGAAGCTGAATCCTGTCTAGTATTGCCATCTATCCGCATCCCTTCTGTTTTGTATTTCGGTCTCACCATTCTACAGTAACTGGTAAATTTTTGACAAAAATATACATTTATTATAACGGAGTTTTCGCAATCCCACAATCATTATTTTCAAAAATATTGAAATTATAGCGGATTTTCGCAAAAAATGCTTGCATTATCCACGATTTTTAGTAAAATATTGACTAGCACATTTTAAAATAAGAAAGGAATTTACTATGATACAAGCAACAAACATATCTCTGAGATTTGGTAAAAAGGCTCTCTTTGAAGAAGTCAATATAAAATTCACGGAAGGAAACTGTTATGGCATCATTGGTGCCAACGGTGCAGGCAAATCCACCTTTTTGAAGATCTTATCTGGTGAACTGGATCCGACCACTGGAGAGATCAGCATAGGGGCAGGAGAACGTTTATCTGTTCTGGAGCAGGATCACTTCAAATATGATGATCAGGTCGTACTGGATACGGTTATGGCTGGTAACCAGCGTCTTTTCGACATCATGAAGGAAAAAGATGCCATCTATGCCAAAGAAGATTTCACAGAAGAAGATGGTATACGAGCCAGCGAACTTGAAGCGGAATTTGCCACCATGAACGGATGGGAAGCAGAGGCAGACGCTGCCTCCCTGCTGAATGCCCTGAGTATTGATACCAGTGAACACGGTAAATTAATGAGCGAACTGCCTGATACCGATAAAGTAAAAGTACTTCTTGCCCGTGCTTTATTTGGGAATCCGGATGTTCTGCTGCTGGATGAGCCAACCAACCATCTGGATCTGGACTCCATCCGCTGGCTTGAGGATTTCCTCATCGACTTTGAAAATACCATTATCGTTGTGTCCCATGACCGCTATTTTCTGAATAAAGTCTGCACCCATACGGTAGATCTTGATTATGGCAAGATGCAGATTTATGCCGGAAATTACGATTTCTGGTATGAATCCAGCCAGTTAATGATCAAGCAGATGAAAGAGGCAAATAAGAAAAAGGAAGAAAAGATCAAGGAACTGCAGGAATTTATTCAGCGGTTCAGTGCCAATGCCTCTAAATCCAAACAGGCTACTTCCCGTAAACGTGCCCTGGAAAAGATTGAGCTGGATACCCTGCGTCCCTCCAGCCGTAAATATCCCTATGTTGACTTTAAACCAGACCGCGAGATTGGAAATGAAGTACTCACTGTAACGAATCTCAGTAAGACCATTGATGGTGAGAAAGTCCTGGATAATGTATCTTTCACGGTAGGCCATGATGACAAGATCGCTTTTGTCGGTTCCTATGGCATTGCCGCCACAACTCTTTTCCAGATCCTCTCTGGTGAGATGGAACCGGATGAGGGGGATTATAAATGGGGGATTACCACCTCCAATTCTTATTTTCCAAAAGATAACACAAAATATTTTGACAGCAATGACACCATCGTTGACTGGCTGATGCCATTTTCTCCGGAAAAAGACGCCACTTTTGTACGTGGTTTCCTCGGACGTATGCTCTTTAAAGGAGAAGATGGGCTCAAAAAGGTCAATGTACTGTCTGGTGGTGAAAAAGTCCGGGTTATGCTTTCTAAGATGATGATGCTTGGGTCCAATGTCCTACTGCTGGATGAACCAACGAACCATCTGGATATGGAGTCCATTACCTCTGTCAACAATGGACTGATCAAATTCCCTGGTGTTGTACTTTTCACCTCTCAGGACCACCAGTTCATACAGACCATCGCCAATCGGATCATCGAATTTACGCCAAATGGAATGATCGATAAAGTAACTACTTATGACGAATACCTTGACAGTGATGAAATGGCACGCAAACGCCAGGCTCTGAACTGATCCCCGCAAAATTCTGCCCCTACTTGACAATAACTGCCAATTATTATAGAATAAGAGCAATTTATCAAAAAGAATAGGAGATGATTTTTCTTGGAGCCCAGTGACGCGGTAAACATATTAATTTTAGTAGTTTTACTTATTTTATCCGCATTCTTCTCTTCTGCTGAGACAGCGCTGACTACAGTAAACAAAATACGGATGCGCTCCCTTGCCGAAGAAAAAAACAAAGCTGCCAAACGTGTATTGCAACTGATCGAAGTACCAGATAAGATGCTCAGTGCAGTTCTGATCTGTAACAATATTGTTAATCTGTCAGCCTCCTCCCTCTCAACAGCATATGCTTTTGAAATCTGTACACGTATGGGACTGAATGGGAGCACCAGCCTGGGGGCTGGTATCGCTACCGGGATACTGACAGTACTGATTTTAGTTTTTGGTGAGATCACACCAAAGAACCTGGCAACAAGAAATGCCGAGAAGCTCTCACTGGCTTATTCCAGTACGATACTTTTTCTCACAAGGCTTCTCACTCCTGTCATCTATATAGTCAACAAAGTTGCCAATTTCATCCTGATCCTCTGCCGGATTGATCCATCCCAAAAAGCAACAGGCATTACAGAGGATGAACTCCGCACTTTTGTTGATGTCAGCCACGAGGAGGGTGTCATCGAAAGTGAGGAGCGTCAGATGATCACGAATATCGTAGACTTTGGCGATTCACTTGCAAAAGATGTCATGATCCCCCGAATGGATATCGCTATGGTAGAAGCAAATATCCGTTACCATGAACTGATGGAGGAATTCACAGAACATAAATATGCCCGTCTCCCTGTATATGAGGATACCATCGACAATATCATTGGTATCATTAACCTGAAAGACTTCGTCTTTTATGACGGGGATAAGGAGAGCCTTGATATCCGCTCCCTGATCCGGGAAGCACATGTCACCTATGAATACAAAAATGTATCTGAACTCTTCATGGAAATGCGCAAGGATTCGATTCCCATGACCATCGTTCTTGATGAATATGGTGCTCTTGCCGGTCTCATCACCATTGAAGATCTCATTGAAGAGATCGTCGGCGAACTCCGGGATGAGTATGATGATGACGAGGAAGATGAGATTCAGGCAGTCAATGAGACAGAATACATTCTGTTAGGTTCCACACCTCTGGATGATGTGGCGGAAGCATTGGATCTCTCTCTGGAATCAGACGATTATGACTCTATCGCCGGACATCTCATTAATCTGCTGGAACACTTCCCTGAAGTCGGGGAGACCGCTGAAGATGAATTTGCTGTCTACACTGTTTTAGAAGTTGATGGCAATCGCATTGATAAATTGCGTCTGGTATTGAAACCGCGTCAGGATGAAGATAGTGAAGAGGAGGACGGAGAATGATCCGTCCCCTTTCCTACGTAGGTTCTCTCCGCTGCCGATAGCGGATCTTTCCCAACATACTAGCAAACATTCCAAACAGGATGAACAGGATCCATGCCAGTACATGTCCACAATAAGATCCTGTCTCCGGCTGTTTCGCTGTCTTCCCTGCTTTTGGGATCTTTGATTTTGGTGTGTCTTTCTTTGAGATGACTGTTTTAGCCGCCCCTTTTGGTATCTCCTTTGCTTTCACCACCTGAGTACGCGCATCCGTCATACTGACCATCTGAATCTCTTTTGTATCCTTCACCATAAAACTTATATCTGACGCCTTCTCATACCCCTCAGGTGATGCCGTTTCCCTGAAAATATAAGTTCTGCCAGCCGCCAATATCCCATTTAGCTCCACTGCCCCGCTTTCCTTTGTCACGAAAGAAGTTATTTGTCTTCCCTCTGTATCCAGTACTATTATCTGTGCTCCCGCCAGAAGTTCATTCCTGTCTCCTGCAATTTTACAAAAATTTACCTTCGTCTGCTCATCGATCATCTTGACCACATTGTCCGATCCCTCCGTATATATCCCATCACTTCCCCGTATATCTGCCCTGGTTACAAAATCCCCGGTCTCTGTCCTCTGCCCGGACAGACGGAATACTATTGAGTCTGCCGTGACATAACCATCTGCAGGCCTGGTTTCCGTTAAAATATATTCCTGGTCATGAAAAAGCCCGCCTATAATAAGATTACCCCTCTCATCTAATTTTGTCCGCAGATTTACATATCCGTGATCCTGTTGTCTTTCATCCAGTTTCACCGAGTCACTGTCACCTGATATCCAGGATACAATGACATTGTTGTCCTTATCTGTGATCTGTAGCTGGCATCCCGGGACCTCACCACTCTCCGTAACAGATACTTTATCAATCTCCACCGCTGTCTGTACATTCTTCACTGTACACATCTTGGCTACTACATCTGTCGTCTGATCCTGATACTCCAAATGGATTGGATATTTCCTATCTCCCGGAAAATAGCTGTCGGATACCTTTTTCTCCTGTATATAATAATCTCCCGAATTCAATCCCACTTTCCCATCAGATACCTGACTTACTGCCTTTTCCGTTCCATATCCCTCTGACATTAACGGCAGATCCAGATCAAATTCTGCCTTTCCTTCTCTGTCTGTCTCCACCGTTCCGATCAAGGATTCTGCAACAACGATTTTCTCTCCGGCGGCATTATATATATCATTGCTGCTATACAGCCCAAATACTGCCCCACTGATCGGACTCTCATTCTCATTATCCAGCTTAACCAGTGATAATGCGCTTCTTGCCCGTCCATTTCTCACCTTCAGAACACCATTCTCATCCGTATCTTCTGTAGCGTTCAAAACATATTTTTTTTCCTGGTCCTTCCACGTAAACTCAATATTCCATCGATTCTCCTTTGGCAAAACATGTCCATATACCGTTTGCTTTTCTACTACATAATACTTACCAAGAGGCAGATTTACTGTTACCATCCCATCCTCTTCCACGGTGTAGCCAGTAATGCCTCCACAGCCTGATGTAAATTCAGCCCCTGTTCCTGTCGTCACTGTTCCTACCAGGGCATCCTTATCAAACCAGTTCGTCTTCTGGTTATCCTGTGTCCGAATATCCTCACTGGCATATATCTCAAATACCGCTCCTTTCAAGAAGGTATCTTCGTATAAAAACCGGCCATTTTCAAAACTCTTCAGTTGCTGCCCATTCTTGAATATAGAAAGTCTTCCATATGTTTCATGATTTACATAATCCAATGTCACGATCGTGTACTCATTTCCTTCTGAGTCTGTCTCACGAACATAATTCCCCGCTTTACTATTAATCTCCACTTCTATATATTGATTTGAATTATGAAACCCGGATACTGCTTCTCTCTCATAGATTCGGTAAATACCAGAAGAAAGTGAGTCAACTGTTATAATCCTGCCCATTTCATCTGATTCAAACTGATCCACAACCTGGGTTACATTTCCATTACTGTAGCTCTGCTTTACCAAAGTCTCTTTTCCTGTTTTTTCATCCATCTGGAAAATCTGGTAAACCGTTCCCTTCTTTAATACATCCCTGTCCGTATTTCCATCTTTCTTTACAATCCGCAGAAATGCCTTAAACGGTTTGTTATTTATGACAGAATGATATGTCTCCTGTACCATTTCCCTGTCAATCATTACCTCAAAATCGCTAACAAGCTCGGTATCCAGATCGCCACTGCTTATCTGGTGTACTTTATAATTACCATAATACAGTTCTTTTGTACAGGCATAGCCATCTTTATCTGTTGTGATCAGATCCCGCTCATAATCATCTGCCTGCTCATAGCTTCCGGCAGATTTAAGATAAACCTGGAACTGTGCACCTTTTTCACTGGCAATAGGTCCCGTTGTTCCATCTGTACTATACTTATTTAATGAAATCCTTCCCCGGATCGGTGTCTCTGGAACCGTATACTCCTCTTCCGCTTCAGAATATTCTGCAGTATATGTTCTCGCATCTACATGGATCTCCAACACATCATCCACAATCTTATATCCCCTTGGCGGCCTTACCTCTTTGAGATAGTAAACCTTACCACTTTGAAGATAATCTGTCTTAAATTTCTGATCCACAACAGTATAGATCCCGGCTGGTCTCTTTTTGCCATTTGGGTCATAAACACCTGCCAGTTTTGTACATGCCCTGTCTTCATACAACTGAAATTGTGCACCATTCAAAGAGGCATCCCCATGTGCCCCGCCATCCTGGCTGACAGCATCTTTCTTAACAACTTTTACTTTTACCTTTTTATAGCGGTTCTCTATATTAAGCTGATATGCCTGGGGGAAATTTTCATAAGATCCTGTAATATCCTCTGGCCACTTTCCATCTAACTGCTGCCAACTGTATTCTTTTCCCAATTCAACCGTCATTATCTGAGAATCGTGAAACAAGTGGTCATCTCCTGTGCTTATCTCCTGAATCCGATAGATGTTCTGAATTTCTTTCATCTGATTTAGGATATCCTTTTCCGACAGATCTTTTGCTTCTGTATAGGTCAGGCTTTTACCATAGGGGAGTCCTTCATCCTCCAGGGCTTCTATGGCTTTCTTTTTCGCTGCATCATCCATTTTCTCCAATTCATCTGATTCATAGTAGTAATAATCCTGGGACTGCAGATTATAATTAAAACGATAGGCAATCTGGCCTTTCTCATCTGTCAGCATATCCAATTCAAAATTATCTGCGTCCTCATCTACTTCTCCCGCATCGGTATCCCCCAGCCCTTTTGCCTTAAAATAATATAATTCATCCACATTATCTGCTGACAGCCGAAATTTCACGCCAGAAAGAGGTTTCCCAAATTCATCTGTTTTGTTCAGGGTGATACGCTGACGGTATACATCCTTACTACATACACTCTTTGGTTTAAATTTCTGTGTTGAAGTTGAAACCACATCCATAAGTATCTGCCGTTTCTGTCCTGCACCGGTATATCTCCATAAGCTAATGCTGATCTTCACTGCCCCGGATGGCTGAAAAATCTGGTTATACAATTCCTCTGCATTCTGGCTGCTATAATATCCTGTATTTCGCTGCATCGTCTGAATCACACTTTTCAATTCAGATTTTGACCGCTCTCCTTCCTCCACAGCCCAAAATAATGCCTGCGCTATTATGTAAGCTTTATTACTTCTGTTCTTGATCTTATCAAACCAGTAACCAATACATGCCTCCAAGCCCTTCTTTCCAGAATCTGTGCTGGAATATGCATCTGTCTCGGACTTGTAGACATCCCCGGCATGACAAGTCTCTCCCAGATTCAGACAGAACATCTCACTCCCTTCCAGATACATCTTCCACCAGTTCCCTTTCTTTGTCTTTTTTCCCACAGAAAGCGTGCCAACTTTTCCCATATTTGACAGCATTACCTTTGCTGTCGCTGCTTTTACTTTTCCTGGTGTGGCTGTCTGTGGCAAAAGACCAATAAAAAGTGCTATCATAAGCAGAAATGATACCATCCCTTTCCTGCATCTCTTCATTGATACAAAACCTCCCATAATAATCTTTGTTTTCCTCTTGTTAACTCGCTTTTTCTCATTTTTT
>CANRWA010000070.1 GCA_947643415.1 uncultured Clostridia bacterium
GAGTAATTTCTGTTATGGAAATGGAGAGTAGAATTTAAAATTTCATTTCAGGAATATACAAAAAAGAAACGGTTTCTCTTGAAGATGCCAATTCTTTGTGCTATACTATAGTCTCGAGTACAAGTCGAAAATCCGACGAAGAAACATTTTAATGTAAAGGAGACAAGTAGCATGAATAGCAAAACAAAAGGCGTTTTGCAGATATTGCTGGTCGTTATCCTGATTGCAGCATTTGGATTTGTTGCATATCGTGGAGTTGGCAGTAATCATCGGGGAAGCGCAAAAAATATTCGTTTAGGCCTGGATCTGAAGGGTGGTGTCAGTGTCACATATGAGGCTACAGAAGCCAATCCGAATCCGACGGATGAGCAGATGGAAGACACGATCTATAAGATGCAGAAACGTGTTGAAACCATGAGTACAGAGGCGTCTGTATATCAGGAGGGTTCTAACCGTGTTACTATTGATATTCCGGGTGTGAGCAACTCGGCAGAGATCCTTGAGACTCTGGGCAAAGCAGGTTCCCTTCAGTTTGTTATGTATAACAATCTGACAGACAAGGATGGAAACGCCAGTCCGGATGAAGGCGAAGAAGTTAAATTTGATGAAAAGAATATAGAACTGGATGGAAAAGGAATCGAGGATGCTAAGGCAACACAGCAAACATCTGAGACAGGCATCTCTGAGAACGTGGTAATCGTGACTTTTACTGGAAAGGGTTCCAAGACATTTTCTACCCTTACTGGTAATCATGTAGGAGAGCAGCTGGCGATTGTATATGATAATAAACTGGTATCAGCACCGGTGATCAATTCAAAGATTGATGGTGAGTGCGTGATCTCTGGCGGGGAAGATTTTAAGGATATGAAAAATGTACAGGAACTTGCCTCTACACTTCGTATCGGTGCCCTTCCTCTGGAATTGCGCAACATTCACGATAATGTAGTTGGGGCTACTCTGGGAAGTGAGGCACTCAGCAGCAGTCTTCTTGCTGGTGTGATTGGTCTGCTCCTTGTGATCATCTTTATGATCGTGATGTACCGCCTGCCAGGCGTGGCTGCTTCTATCGCATTGGTATTCTATGTAGGGGCGATGCTGCTCACACTGAACCTGTTGAATGTAACACTGACCCTTCCAGGTATCGCAGGTATCATACTGAGTATCGGTATGGCAGTGGATGCCAACTGTATTATCTTTACCCGTATCAGAGAGGAGCTTGCCACAGGGAAGACAGTAGCGTCCTCAATAAAAAATGGATTTTCCAAGGCATTATCTGCCATTATTGATGGTAATGTGACGACGTTGATCGCAGCACTGGTTCTTTTCCTGAAAGGTTCTGGTACGGTGAAAGGGTTTGCCACAACGCTTGCCATTGGTATCATCCTTTCCATGTTTACTGCGATTTTTGTAACAAGGATCCTGATGGAATCATTTGCAGCCCTTGGACTGACAGATACGAAACTGTATGGCCTGCAGAAAGAAAGAGATACCATTAACTTTATTGGCAACTGGAAGAAATATGTTATCATTTCTGGTGCTGTCGTTGTGATCTGTGTAGCAGGCATTATTATCAATATAGCAGGGCCAAAGGGATCCATGCTGAATTATGCATTGGATTTTGTGGGAGGTACTTCCACATCGGTATCGATCGACCAGAACACAGATATTACGGATGATCTGAAAAAACAGGTATTGGATGTGGTAAAGACAGCTACGGGGCTTACTGGTGAAGTATCTTCTTCTGATGATAAAGGGGTTAAAAAGATCACGATTCGCACCACTGCCCTGACAGAAGAGCAGAGTAATACGGTCAGGACTCAGCTGGCACAGAAATTTAATACAGATGAGGGACAGGTTGAGTCAGAGACGATCAGTGCTTCTGTCAGCAGTGAGATGAAGACAGATGCGATTGTGGCTACTTTGATTGCTGCTGTCTGCATGCTGATCTATATCTGGATACGTTTCCGCAAGTTTGCTACAGGAGCCAGTGCTGTACTTGCTTTGGTTCATGATATCCTTGTCGTATTTACGGTATATGTAGTGGGCAGCTCCTTTATCCAGGTGGGCAGCACATTTATAGCCTGTATGCTGACGATTGTTGGTTATTCCATCAATGATACCATCGTAGTATTTGACCGTATCCGCGAGAATCAGAAGGGGGCATCTTCCCGCACGGATCTTGCCGGAGTCATTAATAAGAGTATTACAGAGACATTATCACGCTCTATCAATACGTCTGTTACAACATTTATCATGGTATTTATACTGGCATTGCTTGGCGTAAGTTCTGTTCGCCAGTTTGCGATCCCGCTTATTGTCGGAGTTATCTCCGGATGTTATTCATCAGTTTGTGTGGCGGCTCCACTATGGTATCTGATGATTGGCCGTGGGAAGAAAGCGGCGAAGAGAACGACCTATTCTAAGAAGAGAGCGTAGCTTTTGAAAAGACCATAATACATGAGGGCTTTGCTGTCCATACTAAGTATGTGCTGCAAAGCCTTTTACGAATAGTTTTGGCAGGAAAAGAACAGGAAGACCAGAAATGAAATGGAGGATACTATGCCAAAGGAAAAGAGAAAAAAGAAAAAACAGCAAGAGGAGATTGTTCTGACTCCGGAAGAGGTTTTTGCCCAACTGGTGGCACTGAAGAATGCGACACGCTGTATACTTGGTATAGAGGATGAATATAAAATATATGTACGCCTGACAAAAGATTTTGCAGAATTGGGAGCCAAGGCAGAGACAGAGCCCTTTGAGGGATCTGATCAGTGTGCTGCACTGAGTGAAGAGTGCAGACGCAAGGCAGAAGAACTTAAGCCAAAGCTGCCGGTGAAGAAAGAGGAAGATTCCCGTACCGTGACGACAACAATGAAGGAAAAGGAACAGAAAATGGGCAGGAAGAAGGGGAAAGGGAAATGGATCGTTTTGGCTGTTCTCGTTCTTTGTGTCGCTGCTGCAATCTGTTATAAAGCTGCCCCTACCCGTTATCTCATAGCAGGGCTTGAGAAAAGCCTGTCATTAAAGAAATATGCTATGGAGTCCTATTATAGCCTTGGCGGCTATAAGGACAGCCCGGAAAAGGCGAAAGAGGTGAGGTATGAGTATGCTGCCTCACTTGAAGAAGATGAACGCTGGGAAGAGGCATGGGTCTTGTTTCACAGGCTGGCGAAAGACGGTTTTCAGGACAGCGTGTCGCGTGTCCTGGCTGTAGAAAAAAAGATGCTGGCAGTCGCAGAACCAGGGGAGAAAGTTCATTTTGGCAATAGTGAATGGATTCTGCTGGATAAAGAGGATGGGAAGGCACTGCTGACACGGTTTGAGACGATCCAGGGAAAGAAGACAGAGGATTCTCCTATCGAAGGTGAGGTGTATGAGCCATCAGGCGGCAGGGTGACATGGGAAAACAGTGCTCTCAGGGCTTATCTGAATAATGGATTTATGAAAGAAGAGTTTTCTGCAGAGGAACAGAGGATAATCCAGGATACAAACCTGAGTTGTAACGATAATAAGGTATATGGGACGAAGGGCGGAAAAGATACGCTGGATAAGGTTTATATTTTTAGTGCTGATGAGATTCAGAAGTATGCCGGAATCTTGAAAAATAAGGCGAAGAGCCTCCGGCTGAGAGAGCCGGGGAAGGATCAGGATTCCACAGCATATTATTCTCATTTGAAAGAGGTCGTTTATTATGGATTTCCAGTAGACCAGAAAGGTGTATACAACCGGCCGGTATTATGGGCGCGCTATAAAGACTAATGCCTTCCGTACAAATCATGTATTTGGCAGGTGCTTTTCTGGCTTTAGTACACGAAGAGGGAAGGGGGCACGCAATGAGGAATGAATTGACGCAAAAAGACATACAAAAGATGGAAGAAGAGATAGAGTACCGTAAACTTGTGGTGCGGAAGGAGGCACTGGAGGCAGTAAAGGAGGCCCGCTCCCATGGGGATCTCAGTGAGAATTTCGAGTACTATGCGGCGAAGAAGGATAAAAACCAGAATGAAAGCCGCATCCGTTATCTGGAGAGGATGATCAAGACGGCGGTGCTGGTTTCAGAAGATTCGAAAGAGGATGAAGTAGGGATTAACAATACAGTGGAAGTCTATTTTGAAGAGGATGATATCACAGAAACATATAAGATTGTCACCACTGTGCGTACCAATGCACTGCAGGGGCTGATCAGCACGGAATCCCCGCTGGGAAAGGCGCTTTTGGGGCATAAAGCGGGGGATCGTGTGGAAGTAGAGGTAAAGCCGGGAATCTCTTATTTTGTGCAGGTACGGAATATTGAGAACACGGTGGATGATGGTACAGATCCCATCCGTAAATATTGAGCGAATGGCGGATCTTAGTGGATGCCGCTTAGATAGAGAAAGGAAGAGTGTGAGATGGAATTTACAACATTGCAGAAAGATATGATCGCAGCCATGAAGGCAAAGGACAAGGTAAGAAAGGATGCAATATCTTCTCTTGTATCGGCAGCGAAGAAAGTAGCAATTGATGAGGGATGCCGCGATGACATAACAGAAGAGATTGTGAACCGCGTTATCCTGAAAGAGATGAAGACCGTAAAAGAACAGATTGATGGATGTCCGGATGAGCGGGCGGATCTGAAAGCAGAATACCAGGCACGCTATGATATTATCGGTGAATATGCACCTAAAATGCTGTCAGCAGAGGAAGTGGAAAATGTGATCCGTGAGAAGTTTGCTGATGTTCTTGCCACAAAGAACAAAGGCCAGATTATGAAGAGCGTTATGGGTGAGTTGAAAGGGAAGGCAGATGGCAAGGTTATTAACCAGGTTGTATCTGAACTGTGCCAGTAAGAAGGCAGTTTATAAAGATGAGAGGTACCATAGAACGGCTATGGTGCCTTTTTCTACGTGAATATAAGCCTTCTTACCAGTAAATTCATTACTGATGCCAAGGGGGAACGTGTTTGTGAGAGTGACATTGTCTGTTTCATATTTCAGGCCATGGATGGTTACAGAGGAACTTGTATCGCTGAGGGAAAATACAGAACAGATATTGCCAGCGCTGTTTTCGGACAGATCTTTGGCAAAGGAAATGGTGCCATTCGTAACAACCCGGACTGCATAGTCAGAAGCATACAAGGTCCCAGATGCCCCATTTTCAGACAGATAAGCAAGCACCTGAATGTTGGCGATGGTATGGTCAAGACGCCCGCCTAGACCGCCATAGATCATAAAGTCCGTATACCCCTTGTCCAGACCAAGTTTGACCGCGAGCATCATATCAGTATCGTCTTTCTCTCTGGGGTAGCGGATGCTGTCAGAGGGCAGGTCATAAGAAAGCACGGAGTCAAAGTCCCCCAGTACATGGTCTGCCCGCAATCCCAGTTCTTTCAGGTAATCAAAACCGCCATCTGCTGCGATGACAAGATCATGGGATGTCAGGGAGATGTCATGGACAGACCTCTCTCCGGCACCAAAGATATAGCATATTCCTGAATCCATTTCTTCTCACACTTTCTGAAAAGCTTATTATGTAGCGAAAAACACAAAGTGTTTTTTCAAGGGCTGTGGTTCTCAGCCAGCCCATTCACACTTTTTAGTACAACAAATATTAAATAATTGATACATTCACTTGTCTAATTATCCAGCGTGAATGTATCAAAGACTTAATTTTTGTTGTACTTGTCTATGGCATTTACTGCGTCCATTAGATAATCCATGTCCAGATCCTCTACGGTACCATTATCACAGGCAGATGACAGGTTAGGGTCAACAGGCATCTGCGCCAGGACTGGCACATTATATTTCCCTGCCACTTCTTCAATATGGCTTTCTCCAAAGACGGAAATCCGCTTGCCACAGTCAGGACATTTCACATAACTCATATTTTCTATAAGGCCGATGACAGGAATATTCATCATGTCAGCCATCCGGATCGCTTTGCCTACGATCATTGATACCAGATCCTGGGGACTGGTGACTACGACGATGCCATCTACAGGTATGCTCTGGAATACCGTCAGTGCGACATCCCCTGTTCCTGGCGGCATATCAACAAAAAGGCAGTCTACATCTTTCCATAAAACATCTGTCCAGAATTGTTTTACGGTTCCGCCGATGACAGGGCCGCGCCATACGACAGGGTCAGTATCATTGGGAAGAAGAAGATTAATGGACATAACATCAATGCCGTATTTTTTTGTCTTAACAGGGAAAATGGTAGTTTCATTTCCCATTGCTTTCTCAGTCAGGCCGAATGCCTTCGGGATCGAAGGCCCGGTTATATCTGCATCCAATATGCCGCAGTGATAGCCGCGTCTGGCAAACTCCACAGCAAGAAGCTCCGTCACCATGGATTTGCCGACACCACCTTTGCCGCTGACCACACCGATCACTTTTCCAATCTTACTGGCAGGATGCGGTGTCTCCAGAAAGCTTTTCGGGTCACGGGAATCGCAGTTGCTGCTGCAGTTTGAACAGTCATGTGTACATTCTTCGCTCATGGTTACCTCCATCTGCGCATACCATTCATCCCATTTTGGGAATGCTGTTTCCACATAAGGCTGGTGTGCGCATATATATTTACTACATGTACACTCTATTACGAAAGGCAGTTGATTGTCAAGGGGAAAGTCAAAAAAGAATATCACATTTACAAACCATAGTATGTTATGATAAAATCAGTATATCAAGATGAACGAAAAAGAAATGGAGGAGTATCATGTATACGGTATCATTGCAAAAATTTATCGAGAAGATGAATATCGAGAACCTGACACCAGACCTTGATATCGAGAGTATCGAGATCTCACAGTCAGATATAAACCGTCCGGCTCTGCAGTTGGCAGGGTTCTTTGACTATTTTGACCATCACCGGATTCAGGTTATCGGACAGGTGGAACATACATTTATGGAAAAGCAGGGGGATGAGGTTAGTACTGAGATGATGGGAAAGATCATGTCCTATCAGGTTCCCTGTATCGTGTTTTGCCGCGATCTGCCAGTACCAGACCGGTTCCTTGAACTTTCCAGGGAATATGGTGTGCCGATCTTCCGTACCGGAGTAGCTACCTCATCTTTCTCCGCAGAGGTGACACGCTGGCTGAGAGTGGAGCTGGCCCCCCGTATCAGTATTCACGGCGTGTTGGTGGACATTTACGGTGAGGGCGTACTGATCACAGGAGAGAGCGGCATCGGTAAGAGTGAGGTGGCACTGGAGCTGATGCACCGGGGACACCGTCTCGTGTCGGATGATGTAGTTGAGATCAAGAAAGTCAGTGATGAGACATTGATCGGCTCAGCACCAGATATTACCAGGCATTTTATCGAACTCCGGGGTATCGGGATCATTGATGCCAAGGCGCTGTTTGGTATCGAGAGTGTGAAAAATACACAGTCCATAGACCTTGTGATCAAACTGGAAGAATGGAATAAAGATCAGGAATACGACCGCATGGGTCTGGAAGAGAACTATATTGAATATCTGGGAAATAAAGTGGTGTGCCATTCCATACCAATCCGTCCGGGACGTAATGTGGCTATCATCTGTGAATCGGCAGCAGTGAATTTCCGTCAGAAGAAGATGGGTTATAATGCGGCTCTTGAACTATATAACCGAGTGACGAGCAATCTGGTAAATTCATAAGGGAGGCAGAGTACGATGGCAGCTTATTATGTAGGAGTAGATGTGGGAGGAACGACCGTGAAGATGGGTCTTTTCTCAGATAAGGGAGAACTTCTGGAGAAATGGGAGATCCTGACGAATATTGAAGATAATGGCGATCATATCCTGCCAGAGATCGTGGACAGCATTGAGGAAAAGCGTGCTGAGCATGGCGGCAACATTAAAGGGATTGGTGTGGGCATTCCGGGACCAATAACCGATGAAGGCGTGGTACTTAAATGTGCAAACTTCGGCTGGGGTGTTTTTAATGTCAAAAATGCTGTGGCCGGCTTGACAGGTGTTGGCAATGTGCGGGTAGGAAATGATGCCAATGTGGCTGCGCTGGGAGAGATGTGGAAAGGCGGCGGCCGTGGATATGACAGCATTGTCATGGTCACTCTGGGAACAGGCTGTGGCGGCGGCGTCATCTACAACGGAAAAGTGATGACAGGAAGCAAAGGTGCCGGCGGTGAGATCGGGCACATTAAAGTAGAAAGGGATGAGACAGAGAGATGTGGCTGTGGCAATAAAGGGTGTCTGGAGCAGTATGTGTCGGCCACAGGCATCGTCCGTATGGCAAAGAAGGATCTCCGGAAGGATTCCTGTCTTGCCGGATGTGATGAAATCTCAGCGAAGACTGTGTTTGACGGTGCCAAAGCAGGTGATGGGTATTGTCAGGAAATCATAGAACGTTTTGGCAGGTATCTGGGAACTGCCCTCAGTAATGTCGCCCATGTCATCGATCCGGAAGCATTTGTGATTGGAGGCGGTGTGTCGGCAGCGGGGCAGATCATATTGGACATTGTTCAGAAATATTATAAGGAAAATGCGATGTATGCCCTGCAGGAGACGAAATTCCACTTGGCAGAGCTTGGGAATGATGCAGGGATCTATGGGGCAGTCCGTATGGTAATGTCCTAAAACAGGATGCAGAATAGGGAGGATCAATATGATTATCAGAGAACAGGAACCCATGAGTGCACATACCACATTCCGGATCGGGGGACCGGCAGCGTATTATCTGATCCCGGAGAACGGGGATGAGGTATCAGAGGCACTTGTTTTTGCGAAAGAAAAGGGACTGCCCTTTTATGTACTGGGACGCGGCAGTAATATGCTGTTTGATGATGAAGGATATCCAGGTGTCATTGTTGAGATCGGAAGAGGCATGGAGCAGATGTCAGTGGAGGAGGAACTGGATGGAACAGTCCATGTCATAGCACAGGCAGGTATCGCTATGAGTTCCCTGGCGGTACAACTGGCGGAGGCAGGGCTGACGGGATTTGAGTTTGCCGGGGGGATTCCTGGGACGCTGGGAGGCGGTATCACTATGAATGCCGGCGCCTATGGGGGAGAGATCCGGGACTGCATCCGGGATGCCACGGTTATGACAGAATCTGGTGACATACTGGTTCTTACCAGAGATCAATTAGAACTTGGATACCGTACCAGTGTGATCCAGCACGAGAGATACCTTGTTTTGGAAGGGAGCTTTCTGTTCAAAAGGGGAGAGAAAGAGGAGATCCTTGCCAGGATGAAGGAACTGAACCAGCGCCGCCGGGATAAGCAGCCATTGGAGTATCCCAGTGCCGGAAGTACATTTAAGAGGCCTGAGGGATATTTTGCAGGAAAGCTCATAGAGGATGCAGGACTGCGGGGATACCGTGTCGGCGATGCACAGGTATCTGAGAAACATTGTGGTTTTGTGGTGAACCGTGGGAATGCTACAGCGGCTGAGGTAAGGCAGCTTATCCGGGATGTGCAGGATCAGGTACAGGAAAAATTCCAGGTCAGATTAGAGCCAGAAGTTAGAATCATAACAGTGGAGAATGGAGACAGAAAATGAGATTTGTTGTAGTGACAGGGATGAGCGGCGCGGGCCGCAGTTCCGTGATGAGGATATTAGAAGATGATGGATATTTCTGTGTGGACAACCTGCCGGTATCCCTGCTGCCTACTTTTGTGCAGTTGACAGAGGATTCCAGCGAGCAGATTGAGAGAGTGGCGCTTGGGCTGGATATCCGGGGAGGACATAATTCACTGAGCGAAGCGGCCAGTGTCCTGCGCAGTTTAAAGGAGGGAGGATACACTCTGGAGATCCTTTTTCTGGAGGCATCTACCCCGGTTATTGTCAAGCGGTATAAGGAGACAAGGCGTATGCATCCCCT
This sequence comes from uncultured Clostridia bacterium, assembly GCA_947643415.1. Taxonomy (GTDB): domain Bacteria; phylum Bacillota; class Clostridia; order Lachnospirales; family Lachnospiraceae; genus Eubacterium_F. The sequence goes on from CANRWA010000070.1 coordinate 9,807, forward strand.
GGCACAGGGCGGCAGGATGGACAGCGCCATCGAGGACGAGAGGGAACTTTTGTCTGAATTGAAGAAACAGGCGGATTATATTATTGATACTACAACACTGCTGATCCGGGATCTGAAACAGGAGATCGACCGGATTTTTGTGGCAGATGAGAAGTTCTGCAACTTTTATCTGACATTTGTCTCTTTCGGGTTTAAGTATGGCATTCCATCGGATGCAGATCTTGTCTTTGACGTGAGGTTTCTGCCAAACCCTTTTTACATTGATGTACTGAAACCTCTGACAGGGAATGACAGGGAAGTGTATGAATATGTCATGGAATCGGATAAAGCACAGAAGTTTCGGGAAAAATTGAAGGATATGCTGGATTTTCTCATTCCCAACTATATTATAGAAGGAAAGACACAGCTTGTTATTGCCATAGGATGCACAGGAGGCAAACACAGGAGTGTTACCCTTACCAATGCAATGTATAGTGAATATGAAAATACGGAATATGGATGCAAGAAAGAACATAGAGATATAGAGAAGGATCGGTTACGGAATATATGTCGTTCGCAGGAGAAGTAAAACAGGAACTGTTGGATCATACAGGCAGGACAAGGCACTGCCAGTTGGCAGAACTGGCAGCATTTTTTTCCTGCTTTGGCCAGGTCATCATAGAGGAAGACGGCGATTATATCATAAAGTTTTTGACAGAGAACTTGACAGTTTGGAAAAAATGCTTTATCTTAGTTAAGAAAGCCTTTCATACAGTGCCAGACCTTTCCATCCGGGGGCATCATCAGTTTTTACTATATATATTGGATGATGAGGATGCCTTGGCATTTGTAAAGGCGATTCAGGTATCTGACAGGAATCCCCTGGTGTCTGAACCGCTTATCAGCCGTATGTGTTGTAAGCGTGCATTTCTCAGAGGGATATTCCTTGCCTGCGGTTCCATTTCAGACCCCAATAGGGGATATCATCTGGAACTTGCCGTGGGGGAACGTGAACGTGCGGTCCGGATACAGGAGATGATAGGTGTTTTTGAACTGGAAGCAAAGATCATAGAGAGAAAAGGCAGTTATGTTGTATATATGAAGGAAGGCGCTGCCATCGCAGACTTTCTGAATGTTATTGGTGCGCATATGGCTTTGATGGATTTTGAAAATGTCCGTATACTGAAAGAAATGCGGAATTCCATCAACAGGCAGGTGAATTGTGAGACTGCAAATATCAAAAAGACGGTATCTGCCGCAGCACGCCAAATGGAGGACATTCAGTATATATATGACAGAACAGGTTTTGGGTGCCTCTCAGATAATCTGTCCCAGATTGCCAGGGTGAGACTGGAAAATCCAGAGGTAACACTAAAAGAACTTGGGGAAATGCTTGAGCCGCCCATCGGGAAATCAGGGGTGAATCACCGATTGCGGAAGTTGAGCGAGATCGCTGAGGATCTGCGAAAGAAAGATCAGGGATTCTAGAGGCTGACGCATAATGTGGCAGCAAAGGATGGAGGAAAAATCAAGATGATCAAAAAGAATATTGAAGTCGCTGCTGACAGGGAAGAGGCCAGGACTATTGCTGTTCTGGTTCAGCTTGCCAGCCAGTATCAGAGTAAGATCAGCATCTGCCAGGAGAACCGTACCGTAAATGCCAAGAGCATAATGGGGATGATGACTCTCGGACTGGCACCAGGGAAAGAGCTGGAGCTCGCCATTGATGGTGAGGATGAGACGGCTGCGATGGATACATTGGTACAGTATTTAATACAGTGATAAGGAATATGGTTACGGCTGTCTGTTCTGCCATAGCCAGAACAGAACATACATCAAATACCCCGCAGTTTGCTGCGGGGTATTTGATGTAGAGACAGTCTGATGGCGCTGTCTGGCATTGTTGCCAGGCGAAACGAAAGAGGGTGCAATATGGATTTTACACATTTGCATGTGCATACAGAATACAGTTTGTTGGATGGATCCAGCAAGATTGGTGAGCTCGTCAGCAGGGCGAGGGAACTGGGGATGGACAGCCTTGCCATCACGGACCATGGAGTAATGTATGGTGTCATTGATTTTTACCGCACGGCAAAGGCGGCAGGCATCAATCCCATTATTGGTTGCGAGGTATATGTTGCACCGGGTTCACGTTTTGACAGGGAAGCAGGAGCAGAAAATGAGAGCCGCTACCACCATCTTGTTCTTCTGGCGGAGAATGACACCGGGTATGCGAACCTGATGAAGATCGTATCCAGAGGATTTACAGAGGGATTTTATTATAAGCCAAGAGTAGATTATGAGGTGCTGCGCACCTATCATAAGGGGATCATTGCGCTGAGTGCCTGTCTTGCCGGCATCGTTCCAACATTCCTGCGCCGTGGCCTGTATGATGAGGCGAAGGCGGCAGCATTGGAACTTCAGGATATATTTGGACAGGGAAATTTCTTTCTGGAGCTTCAGGATCATGGGATACCTGAGCAGCAGACCGTAAACCAGGGGCTGATGCGCCTGAACCAGGAGCTGGGCATTGACCTGGTGGCAACGAATGATGTGCATTATATCTATGATTCCGATGTGGAGGCACATGACATTCTTCTGTGTATCCAGACGGGGAAGAAAGTGTTCGATGAGGACCGGATGCGGTATGAGGGTGGACAGTATTATCTGAAATCAGCAGAAGAGATGGCAGAATTGTTTCCCTATGCCAGGGAGGCGGTGGAAAATACACACAGGATAGCAGAGCGCTGTCATGTGGAGATAGAATTTGGGAAATACAAACTGCCGCATTTTGATGTGCCAGATGGTTATACGCCAGAATCTTATCTGAGAATACTTTGCGAAGAGGGAATGGAAAAGAGATATGGGACTGTGTCAAAGGAGCTGAAAGACCGTCTGGACTATGAGCTGGATACCATCTCCTCCATGGGTTTTGTGGATTATTTCCTTATTGTATGGGATTTTATAAAATATGCCAAGGATCACGATATCCCCGTGGGACCGGGGCGGGGCTCTGCTGCAGGAAGCCTGGTGGCATATTCCCTGAATATCACGGATATCATCGATCCCATTCGCTATAATCTTCTCTTCGAACGTTTTCTCAATCCGGAACGTGTAACGATGCCGGATATCGATATTGATTTCTGCTATGAACGGCGGCAGGAGGTCATTGACTATGTGACAAAGAAATATGGTGAAAAGAAGGTGGTGCAGATCGTTACCTTCGGTACTATGGCGGCACGCATGGTGATCCGTGACGTGGGGCGGGTGCTGGATATGCCTTATGCCTATGTGGACAATGTAGCGAAGGCCATCCCCATGGAGCTGGGCATTACGATTCCAAAGGCGCTTAAAATGAATCCGGAACTAAAACAGATGTATGACTCCGATGAACGGACAAAGAAACTTATTGATATGTCACTGCGCCTGGAAGGGCTGCCACGGCATACCTCTGTCCATGCAGCGGGAGTTGTCATTAGTCCGGAAGAGGTAGACGAGTTTGTACCACTTTCCAGGGCAGCAGACGGAAGTATTACGACACAATATACCATGGTGACGCTGGAGGAGCTGGGGCTTCTGAAAATGGATTTCCTTGGATTGCGTACCCTGACTGTCATAAAGGATGCCATCAATGGGGTTTTTGATGTACATGATATCGACTATGAGGATCCGGAAGTCTATGAGATGATCGGCGCAGCCCATACAGAAGGTGTGTTCCAGTTGGAGAGTGCTGGCATGAAGAATTTCATGAAAGAACTAAAACCCCAGAATATGGAGGATATTATCGCAGGGATCTCACTGTACCGGCCGGGTCCCATGGATTTTATCCCCAAATATATAAAGGGCAAAAACGATCAGGGGCACATCACCTATGACTGCCCTGAGCTGGAGCCGATCTTATCACCAACATACGGCTGTATCGTCTATCAGGAACAGGTCATGCAGATCGTGAGGGATCTTGCGGGGTATAGTTATGGACGGAGCGATCTGGTGCGCCGCGCCATGTCAAAGAAAAAAGCCTCTGTGATGGAGAAAGAGAAAAATAACTTTATTTATGGAAATGAAGAAGAAGGGGTGGAAGGCTGCATTAAAAGAGGAATCCCGGAGGACGTGGCAAGAAAGATCTACGATGAGATGACGGATTTTGCCAAATATGCCTTTAATAAATCCCATGCTGCAGCATATGCGGTGGTAGCTTATCAGACCGCTTACCTGAAATGCCATTATCCTGTGGAATTCATGGCGGCACTTATGACTTCCTTTATGGAGCACACAGGAAAGATCACAGAATATATTATGAACTGCCGGCAGCTTGGCATCCAGATCCTGCCGCCGGACATCAACGAAGGAAATTACCGTTTTACCCCATATCGGGGAAACATCCGTTATGGGCTGGCGGCCATAAAAGGAGTAGGGCGTCCGGTGATCGAAGAGATCGTAGCGGAACGGGAAGCGGGAGGAAAGTATCGTTCCCTGAAAGATTTCTGTATGCGCTTGTCGGGAGGAAAGGCAATCAATAAAAGGACGATGGAAAGTTTCATCAAGGCGGGAGCATTGGATAGCCTGCCAGGTACAAGGAAACAAAAAATGAGTGTCTATATCAGTGTTATGGATGGTGTGAACCAGGAGCGGAAAAATACACTGAGTGGTCAGATGTCCCTTTTTGACTTTGCTGCCCCGGAGGATCAGCAAGAGCTGGATGTGGCAATGCCGGATGTGGGAGAGTTTGACAAAGAAATGATTCTTGCTTTTGAGAAGGAAGTGTTGGGGGTTTATGTCAGTGGCCACCCGCTGGAGGAATATGAAGAAGTGCTCCAGCGCAATGTAACACGGAACACGGCTGATTTTATTCCTTTGGACGGGGAAGAGATGCCCCGGGTAAAGGATCAGGAAAGGGCAGTTATAGGGGGCATGATCATAGCAAAAACAGTGAAGACCACCAGGACAAACAATCTCATGGCGTTTATCACTATAGAAGATATGTATGGTACTGTGGAGGTCATTGTATTTCCTAAAGATTATGAAAAGAACAGGCTCCTTTTGGAAGAAGATAACAAAGTATTTGTACAAGGCAGGGCAACTGTTGAGGAGGACAAGCCGGCGAAACTGATCTGTTCCCGGGTCATTCCCTTCGATGGGCTGGCAAAATCTCTGTGGCTTCAGTTTCCCACTAAGGAGGAATACAGGGAAGAAGAGGCCTGGATCTATGAGGCACTGGCCGGGTATGACGGAAATGATGAGGTGAATATTTATATATCCGGAATCCATGCGGCGAAAAAACTGCCAAGCAGCCACTCAACTAAGGTATGTTCCGAATTGTTAGAGAAATTTTATGACAGATTTGGGAGAGATAATGTGAAAGTTGTCCAAAAGAGTATTGAAAAAAAAATGTAAAGAGAGTACAATTGAATGGGTAGTTTTTGACATAGTTCAACGGGGGAGTTCAATTGGCGCTGTTGGGCTTACTGCAATTGGAGGACATAAATATGGCGAAAGAGATTAAGACAATTGGTGTACTGACGAGTGGTGGGGATGCTCCAGGGATGAATGCTGCGATCCGTGCAGTAGTGCGTGCGGGCATTTCCAGTGGATTAAAGGTAAAAGGAATCCGCCGGGGATATGCAGGGTTGATGGAAGAGGATATTTTTGACATGGGCACAATGAGTGTTACTGATATCGTACAGCGCGGCGGCACGATTCTGTTTACTTCCCGTTGTAGAAGAATGATGACACCGGAAGGGCAGAAGATGGCAGCAGATATCTGCCGCAAACACGGAATCGACGGTATTGTAGTTATTGGTGGTGATGGCTCTTTCCGTGGGGCCCAGAAGCTGTCAGAGAACGGAATCAATACGATTGGCATCCCGGGTACTATAGATCTCGATATTGCCTGTACAGAATATACGATTGGTTTTGACACAGCGTGTAATACAGCGATGGAAGCGATTGACAAGGTGCGTGATACTTCTGCTTCCCATGAACGTTGTAGTATCATAGAGGTAATGGGACGCACTGCCGGGCATATTGCCTTGTGGTGTGGGATCTCCAATGGTTCTGAGTATGTGTTGATCCCAGAGAGGCATGAGGAGAGTGATGAGCAGGCGATCATTGATAAGATTCTCTCCAAACGCCGTATCGGAAAGAAACATCATATTGTTGTAAACGCAGAAGGTGTGGGCGACTCTTATGCGATGGCAGAGAGGATTGAGAAAGCCACCGGAATCGAGACCCGGGCCACTGTCATTGGACATATCCAGCGTGGTGGCAACCCAACCTGCCGTGACCGTGTCTATGCATCTGCTATGGGAGCGTTGGCAGTGGATCTTTTGTTGGAGGGAAAGACAAACCGTGTGGTAGCTCATAAAAATGGAGATTTCTGTGATTATGACATTGACGAGGCACTGGCAATGGAGAAAGATATCAACCAGCACCTCTATAGCATGACAAAGAGATTATCAAGATAAAAAAGCGTTGGCTGAAAAACGCAACGCTTCAAGAATTGCCTGCGGCAGTTTATTCCCGCGAAGGCAAAGTGAGGATGTGCAAGCAAGCTTGCATCATCCGAGCGCGCGCGAGGGTTGCTGAACATCCAGCGGATGTTCGTTTAGCAACGACCGAAGCGGAGCGTAGACCAAATACCCCGCCCCAAAGGGGCGGGGTATTTAACTTGTGCAATTTACTCTTCTGCCGGAATCAGGTCATCTTCTTCTGTTTCTTCCTCTTCCGTATCTTCTTCCTTGCCATCTGAAGAGAGGGTGACATAATCCCTGTCGTCATCTTCTTCGTCATACAGGTCATTGTCAAAGTCATCATCATAATCATCCAGGTAATCTTTCATCAGCACATTTTTGAGAAAATATAAAATTCCTCCTACTGCTGCAGCGACCGCTGTAAGTCCCAAGAGAAATTTAAGGAATTTTTTCATCGTCTTTCCATCCTTTCTATCCGTATGGTTATTATATCCGATACGTTATTATTTATTCTCTATAATAAGGGATTATTTATTAAAAGTAAAGAGGTTTTGGTAAATCTGCCATGATTATTTTATATATTTCTTTCATTTTTGTGAAATTTATGATTGTAAAAAATTTATTAACGGTGTATAATCTTCGTATAACAAACAATAATTTATTTACTAAGCGTGGAGGTTAATTATGGCAGCTAAATCAGCTAATACGACAACTACACCAAAGGCACCTGCTCAGACTAAACTACCAGTAGAGGAGACAAAGAAGCCGGCAGCCGAAGTTAAGGCAGAGACAAAAAAGGACGAAGTTAAGGAAACTGTAAAGAAGGAAGAGACTCCTGCTGCGAAGAAGACAGAAGAAGCTAAGCCAGCTACGAGAAGGGGACGTAAGCCGGGAAGCACAAATAAGAAGACAACAAGAAAAGCTACTACCGTCCGCAAGACGACGAAGAAAGAGTCCGTAGATGAGAAGACAGAGGTATTTGTTCAGTATGCAGGTCAGGAATTTTCGGAGAGAAGTATTATGGAAAAGGTAGAGGCAGCATGGGAAGCAGAAGGCAAGAAGGCATCGGCTATTAAGAAAGTGAAACTGTATGTTAAGCCAGAGGATGGCAAAGCGTATTATGTGATTAATGAAGGCCTTAAAAATGGGTCAACTGGTGCCATAGATATGTGAATGGATAAATAAGGATTGGTAGAAAAGATTGCCGCTCTGTGGCAATCTTTTATCTTTTAGGATTAGGGTGTGAAAAATTGGCGCCATTGAGCTGCAGGAAATTCTGCCATGTGCGGAGCAAGAATCGCTATAGCGAATTTATTTGCTTTACGATATTAAGAGGACTGCGGTTCTCAGCCAGCCCTTAATCAGTTCCTTATGAACCAGGGGGAGAGAAAGGAGTATACATATGAAATTAAAAATTTTTACAGTGATCAAAAGAACCAGTGCCAGTATTTTACTTTTTGCATTTTTGGTATCCGGGCTGGCTGCCTGCGATGGGCAGGA
>CANRWA010000071.1 GCA_947643415.1 uncultured Clostridia bacterium
CTACCGGATACCAAATGGCAGAAATTAAATTTGCGAAAAAAACTTGACACTATCAAAACTTGACACTATCTTTTTTTCATTTTTGTATACATTGTTCCATGCAAATTTATTAAAAACACCTCCCGTCTCCAGAATGAAAACGGGAGGTGTTATAATATTTATTTCTTCCCCACTACTTAAATTACCTCCAAGTATTTGCAACACATACATATTATTCAGAACAATTCAATAAATTTCTTTTAAAATGGAGACTTTTATAACTCACTCTGCCAAACGCTATAATCTTTTAAATTTAAATATTATTATCCTTTAACAATTTCCTCAATCTGCATCAATAAACTTGACTTAATTTCTTCCCAAGATTGCTTGTCTCCTATATACTCATAAAAAACCTTTATAATTTTTTCAAGTTCAATACTTTTACCTGTAGTATATTCATGAAATTTTGCAGTTTTTATATTGATTACATTCTTTAAAGCATCTAAGTTCTGAATAACCATAGGGTTAGTCTGCATCCCATACATCTCATCGTTTCGCATCTTCAAATATTGATTGCTATATTCTAATGCTTGCGCTTGAAGATTCATCGAAATATTTTTAATATTATATGTAATCTGTTGATACTCTACCAAATCCGTATATACTTTGGCAAGTTTTCCGTATTTATAAAACGGATGAAACAATCCAAGATTCATACCATTTAGGAAATCAACATTAAGTGCTGACAATCCAGAAATATTGCTAAACGGAAGGATCGATAAGTCTACTGCCGTATGTATTTGTTGTAAAGTATCTCCTGTTATTTTGGAAAGTACACACAGATTAATATACAAACTCTTAACGTTGTTCTTAGTCGCCTCAATGATAATACTACGCTCATGGAAATAACCAACAAACGAAATCACAAAAGACACTATGGAACTTGAAAAAATACCCAACATAATGTTTTGAATTGTATTATATCCTGTAGTTTGCGGTGCAAAGCATCCTAAAATCGCCACACAAATTCCACTTAATATAATTGCAACAATACAAGCAATTGATGTGTTTTTATTTATTTTCATTTCTATTTTCTCCTTCAACAAATTGTTCAACTATCCAAAATAATAATATAAAGAAAGCAGTTTTCACCATTCTGCATTAATTTTGATGTTTACTCATAGCCATAATACTGTGTATTGTTTTGCTTTCATAGAAAACAACTTTACTTATCTTCATCGTGTACATTTCCGCAGGCTTCTGTCCTTGCAATCTTTTCCATAAATCCTTCCCATGCCTGAACATCCTTGTATGTCCGCGATTTCAACGGCTCACTTTTATTATAACAAATTTCCAAAATCCAATCATGCACAGTATAATAAAATTCCCTTACGCGCTCTTCCTCCAGCTTTCCACCTAAAGTATCAATTACAGCCAACCGAATCGCATAGCATATTATATGAAAACTCTGTATGCTTTCTACTGCTAATCCGCCAAAACAGAGGTAAGATACAACACTAGGTCAAGGGGTGACTACATGGAAGGGAATTTAAATAATACAGCAGTTGATAAGTATGCGGATGAAAAAACCATGAGCGGGCTTGCACCAAACGATGCCCGCTATCAGGAATCAAAACGGAAATCCGGCGAATATTCCGATAAGCTGGATGAGCTGCACCTGCCGCGGGAGACACGGCTGCTCATAGACCGCTATATCAACGAGCATAATACCAATGGCCCGCGCTATGGGGAGTTTGCCTATTAGTTCGGCTTTTCGGACTGCCGGGCTCTACTCCTCGGGGCAATGCCCTGGGAATAAAAGATGTGGTGTAAATATGTGTAAACGAAAAAACTGTTGGAGCCGCATTTTTTGTTTATACGTTCTGTTTTTATCATCTTTATATCAAAAATAAGGGGTTTTGCGTGAAAGTATAGTTTTGCCTGCGAGTATCCGAGTTTCCGTGATAATAACCGACTTTTGCCTACGAGTATATACTATCAGGCAAAAGAACCCCAGAACAAAAGTTCGTACCCTCACAAATGTAAAAACGCCCTTAAAAACACACGGAAATAATGCAACTCTGAAAGCTATGTAGTGCCAAAAGTGCCGTGTTTACGGGCTTTGCAGGCTTTCCGTGTCTGTATCTGCCGGAAACTAAGACACCCGCCTCGTTCGCACCTTGATACAAACAATAGAAACTCTAAGGGTGGGGTAACCTTTACCCCTTTTACCCTATCTGCGCAATTTACCCTGCCATTTTCCCCATACTAACAAAAACTTTCTAACTACTTACATATTATAAATAGTTATAGTATAATGTATAAAATTAGCAAAACGAGGGGGATATATATGTCAAAAAAAAATTTATCAGTTTACTTATTTATTTTATTAGCATCGTTTTTATGCTCTTGTGGAACAGAATCCACCAACAATGTACCCGAAAATAATGCACCCAAAATTTTAGAAGACTCAGAAATATCCAATGATAGCAAACAAATTGATGTATATGCTGGTCCTGGTACGGATTATTTACCTATTGGTACAATCGACAAAAACGATATAAAAGAAACTATCAAAATAGAAGGCACCTGGGCAGAGATTGAATTTGGTACAAAACGAGGATATGTTGAAGTAAATAAAATCCCTGAATTATGTACAAACAAAGTTCCACGTGTCACATATGATATAAATCAAAATGTCTATCCATACCCTATTCTCTACAATATTAAAGTAGAAGTAACTTTATTTGATGATGCAAATACATATTACTTACCTAAATCAAGTGGTTCCTCTGAAGTGATACCTGCTGGTGAAGTAGTAACTATTTTATGTATTGAAAAATCTAATATAATTAATTACGCACAAATTGAAATTAATAGAGAAGGAATAAAACGAAGATGCTATTCAAGCATTACAGACCTTCTTTCATTAGACAACCCACTTCGCAATTTTGATAGTGTAAAAAGTACAAATGCCCTAATAACCCATGATGGTACAGAATATTATTCTTCATCTGGAGAAACAACAGCATTATCTAATGGATGGAACAAAAAGGCTGAAACCACTATAAGCAAAACTGAATGGGATATTTTATCGGGTATTACCAACATAATAAAAAGTAATGACATTAATGACGAAGCATTGATATCCACAGAAGGAAAAATACAATTATATAGCTTTAAAGATAGACAATATATAAATGCAAATACCAAAAATGGAAAATTGTCAAATATTATTAATGTTGCTGATTTTATATTAGGAAGCACAATCTCATTTGTTGAAGGTGCCAAAGACACACTTAATTTAAAAATTGAACTTGATGAATACCAAGGTGAACACAAAATTGTTATTAAAGCAGGCAAACCTATAGAATCTGTACATGCTGGAAAAAGAACTTGGTTATCTTCATTAATAGTTGAAAGAAATAACACTCCTTTAACAATGATTGAAGCCCCTAAAAGAGCAGACAATTTAATAAAATCCATATATCCCGATTTAGATAAAAGTAAAACCTATGATATGGAAATAACTTTTTCTAAAGATTTTGATGAAAATAATTATGGCTACTATATAGTGATTGATAATAATCTAAATGTATATGCAATGCCAATTATTCATAATGGAACTTCTTTATCAGTTTATTCAAAAGGAGAGTTTATTTGCGATGCTGGATGGGATTTAGCATCTAGTATGTTACAATTAGATGATGAAAGCGCAAAAAACATTTTAGAGTTACTCTCAGAAAATGGATTTATAATACAAGGTTTTACCAACACTCCTTCCATAGATATTCTTTCCATATGGGAAAATTATGTTGACTCCATAGGCGAATCATCAGTATATTTTTTGCCTGCAGATTATGATGGAGATAATCTGGAAGAGGCCTTTGCTATTACAGGTACCTCTGATGGTGAAATAGGATATTATAATGCAAAAATTTATTTTATAGACTCAGAAGGCAACATTACATGTGTTTGTGATAAAACATATAGTGGTGATTCGCTATATGGTTATTTGCACCAAGGAAATGACACAAATGATTACTTACTCACTACCGCTACTTCAAAATTTATTGTATGGGAAGTTAGCGCATACGGTAGTGGTAGCGTTTCTATTATTTTAGGAGTTAAAGATGGTATGGCTTATGAACCTGATATTTCAAATTGCTATATGGATTTTGGGTTAACTGATAATGGAAAATTTGTAGGACTTACTTCGTATTTTACATCAGAAGGTCATCAATATGACGAAAGAGTCTTTATCTTTGACGAAAATTCTGGGCAATTTATATTGCAATAAATCCTATTGACGTATGGCTGTCCTTCGCATACACCTATTCGATCTGTCCGTAGCTGTGTACCTATTTTTTACTTTGGCTAAAGTGGTCACATTACACAAATTTCAACAACATTTTTCTACAAACAGGCGAAACTCCATACTATCACGGAAACTCTTATACTTTCACGCAAAACTCATACTATCACGCAAAAGTCGGTAGTTTTGCGTGATAGTATAAACCACCGCCCAATCGCCATCCTATCAGCGGCATCCAAAAACACAAAAAAGCGGGGTCCACCACCCACCGTGATGAACCCCACCAAGCCTAAAAACCCTTGATTTTAAACCATTCTTCCATACTTTCGCCTGCGAGTACCCAAATTCCTATGGCATTTTTTTTGAATAGCCGCCTGTGCCGCTGTTAGATTCTGATGACTTTTACCCCTGGGGTAAATCATTTACCCCTTTTACCCCACCTGTACGGAATTTACCCCACCCCATTTTGCTATTCGACAAATCGACAAATTACGCTTTAACTAAGCATACCACCATTATGTCAGAGCAATCTCAAAAGCTGTATCAGCTCGTGCGATTCGTCCGTATCCGATATGGTTTGCCTAGTGTCGAACTGTGAAAAACGGTTATCACGGTAAAAGGATAACAGCTTTTCCTCATTTTCCGCTTCCAAGAATGTTACCATGCCTCCGCCCAAATACTGTATCTCTTTAATTTTATCCCATGCAAGTTTCAGAAGTTCTGCCCCCGTGATTTCTGTTCCGCCACTCTCCGAGAAATTTTTCCCAAGTTGTGCAATCAAATATGCCGACATGGTATAGGTATCCGTTTTTTCATCCAACTCACTGATTCGCAGCAGCTTTCTTTTCATGGTATTGCTCACTGTCTCACCCCTTACCGTCAACGGTTTTAATGCAAGGGTAAAATATCCAAGTAATCTTACATCCTCTGCTGAAACTACAAGATATGTAACGGACTGGTTCTTTTTTGTAAACTCTATGGCACTCTTTTTCAAAAACCGCTCAACATCCGGATTCTTCGGACAGGAAAAACCGGAAAGCAATTCAGCAAGTGCTGGCTCTCCGGCTTCTTCATCATTCTCTAATGCCAAATACTCACGGATATTGACCGAAAAAAGCTTATCATTTTCCGGCATTTTCTTTCTCCTTTATTTTCATCTTCCGTAGCCGCATCATTTCCCTCAATTCGGACTCTCCTTTTATCTCTCTTGCAGCCACAGGTATATGAACAGGACGGTTCTTGGCAGATTCTTCAATCGCATTGACAAACATCTCCACCTGTTCCTTGCCGGAAATGACAAAATTCTTTGTGATACTTGAAGTTGCCATAATAAACACCTCCTTTGTTAGTATGGTTCTTCCGTTTCAATTCATACTTTTCTATCTCTATTTTATTATTTTATATCGGTTAACGCAACAAATCTTTTATGAATTTTTTATAACTTATTTTCCCACTTGCCAACCCGCCAAAACAGAGTTTTCTTACATTTTTAAATCGGCGTTGACAGGGTTCGGGCATCTGATCCTCTCCACTGACAACCGCCTCCCGCATTGATATAGAACAAGGGAACCAGACATGAAGTGTTCCTGCTTGGTTCCCTTTTATCGTTTGTGCTTTATGTTTTGCGTATGTATATGCCTCTCTATTCATCTTTTTACCTAATATTGTTATATATTGAATATATGAACATTACTTCAACTACTCAATATTTACTCAGCTACATACGGCTTCAATATTTCCATATATTCATTCTTCCACTCCTCAATTTCCAGAGTAACCATCTTAGACAGATCCAGGCTAAAAATGCCCATAATTGACTTTGCATCAATAATATAACGTCCGCTTGATATTGTTACATCACCTTCTATTCTGCTGACCATATTTACAAAATCCTTAACTCCATCTATAGAACACAGCAAAATTGTCATTGTTTTATTCATTGTCCTTTTCCCTCCATTTCTTCTACCTTTAACAGCCAATACACTCCATACGCAGGAATATCAACTCCTTTGGCAAGCATTTTTTGTAAAGTTATCATTTCCGTATACTCACCATCATCCTCATTAATCCAGGCAGTTTTATCAAATTCACTGAAATTAAATAATGCAACCAGCTTTTCATTCCCATTCTTTCGCACGACACCAAGCACTGAACAATCCCATGTATCGATCGTCCATACATCTGCCGCAGAATCAAATACCGAATGATCTGCTTTAATATCTTCGAGCTTTTTAATTCCATCAAACAGCCTTTGTTGAACGCTCCCTATATCCTTTCTTTTTTCTGCCAATTTCCAACAGAAACAGCCCCTGTGCAAATATCTGGAATCATCCTTCTTTCCTGGAATTCTGTGATAAGAATAGTCATTTTCCTGCCCAATTTCATCACCACTGTAAATCACAGGAATCCCTGATTGCGTCAGCATGTAAGCATGAAGCATCAAATCCAGCTTAATTGCTTTCTCTAAATCCTGTCTATTTTTCTCATACAATGCTTTCTCAATTCCACATAAAGAAGCAGTAGTGCCACACAGTCTCGCATCACCAGAAACAGGATCTGAATTATATAATTCTCCCCTTGCAAAAGACCCTGGATATTGCCCTGTCAAAAAATCATTAAGATATTTCTTATGGCTTACTTCTCCGATTCCAAACTGCATCAGCCAAAGGTAATCCAATCCCCAGCCAATATCATCATGGCACCGAAGGTAATTCAAGAATACATATTCTTTGGGAAGTCGATTGACAATATCCATCTGCGCCCGCAGCAGCCTGATATCTCTGGTTGCTACTGTATTCCACGTAGTAGCCATTGTAGTAACATTATAAAGCATATGGCACTCCGGTTTTTCTACTGATCCAAAATAAGGGACTACTTTATCTGGAGCCATGACCACTTCTCCAAGCAGCAATACCCCTGGACAAACAATTTCACAAATCATCCGGAGAATGCGTACAATCGTATGAACTTGCGGAAGATTCCGGCAGTCCGTGCCAAGCTGCTTCCAAATATAGGGGACTGCATCAATCCGTATAATATCAACTCCTTTATTGACCAGATTCAACATATTGCACACCATTTCATTAAACACAACCGGATTCCAATAATTCAAATCCCACTGGTATGGATAAAATGTAGTCATCACAAATTTCCCCAGTTTAGGAAGCCACGTAAAATTTCCTGGTGCCGTAGTCGGGAACACCTCTGGAACTGTTTTCTCAAATTCTGCCGGAACATCATAATTGTCATAAAAATAATAACGATCCTGATATTCTTTCTCTCCGTTTCTTGCCCTTCTTGCCCACTCATGGTCCTCCGATGTATGGTTCATTACAAAATCAAGGCAAATGCTCATGCCTCTGCTATGGCAATCCTCAGCAAGTTGCGCCAAGTCCTCCATGGAACCCAACTCCGGTTTTACCTTTCTGAAATCAGATACTGCATATCCACCGTCACTTCTTCCTTCTGGTGAATCTAAAAGAGGCATCAGATGAATATAATTCACATTGCATTCTGCAATATAATCCAGCCTGTCTTTGACTCCTTTTAAATTTTCTGCGAAAGCATCCACATACATCATCATGCCAAGCATTTGATTCCCTTTGTACCAGTCCGGCGTTTTCTCCCTTTGCCTGTCAAGTTTTTTCAGAGACGTCTTTCTGTCTTTATAAAACTCATACATATAAAAGCAGAGGGATTCAAACATATCCTGCTGATTTTCGTATAACTCGCAGTACAGCCATTTCAATTCATCATAATACTTCGAAAAACGGTCTTTATATTCTTTTAGAGCAGATTCTACATGGAGCCTCACCGCAATCCCTCCTTATAAATTACAAATCTCATTTCTCACCGGAAGAACAAAAGAAGGCGATACGGAAAGTTCATCGAGTCCCATCTCCACAAAGGTTTTTGTTAGTGTAAGGTCTGCCCCTAATTCTCCGCAGATGCCTACCCATGCCCCATGCTCATGTGCATTATCCACTACCATTTTAATCGCCTTTAGAACCGCCGGATGATGTGGGTCATAAATATGATCCAGTTTCGGATTCTGCCTGTCAATGGCCAGCGTATACTGTGTCAGATCATTCGTTCCGATACTGAAAAAATCCACTTCCTTTGCAAGTTCTCCGCTTTCAAAAACTGCTGCCGGCGTTTCAATCATGATACCTGTTTCCACATCCTGATACGGAACCTCTTTCTCTTTTAATTCTTCCTTAACTTCTTCCAGAATTCTTTTTGCCTCCCTTACTTCCTTTACGGAAATAATCATTGGAAACATAATAGAAATATTTCCAAATGAACTGGCCCGCAGAATCGCCCTGAGCTGTGCCCGGAAAATTTCGGGCTGACTCAGGCAGATCCGAATCGCACGGTATCCCATCGCAGGATTATCCTCTTTATCCAAATTGAAGTAATCCACCTGTTTATCCGCCCCGATATCCAATGTACGAATAATTACTTTCTTACCTCCCATGCTTTCAGCCACCGTCTTATAAGCCTGGAACTGCTCCTCTTCCGAAGGGAAGTCCTTCGCCTCCAGATATAAAAACTCACTGCGGAACAAACCGATTCCTTCCGCATCATTTTGCAGCGCACTCACGGTATCCGCCACATTTCCAATATTGGCATAAAGATGAATCTTCCTGCCCGCTTTCGTAACCGTTTCCTTCCCTTTCAGTTCCTGCATCAACTGCCGTTTCTTTTCGTCTTCCGCAATACGGTTCTTCATCCGCTCCATGCAGTCAAAATCTGGCTCTATGTAAACAGTTCCGGTATAGCCGTCAACCGCCGCCATCTTTCCGTTCCACTCTTTGCTGATATCAACTCCAATCACCGCTGGAATATTCATGGTCCTTGCCAGAATTGCGGTGTGGGAATTGGAAGAACCATATCTCGTTACAAATGCAAGGATCTTTGATTTATCAAGCTGGACAGTTTCACTGGGAGCCAGATCATCTGCCACCAAAATAACCGGTTCTTTCAGCGCACCCATATCCGTTCCATTTCCCAGGAGAACCGAAACCAGACGTTCAGAAATATCCTTCACATCAGCAGCTCTTGCTTTCATATATTCATCATCCATCTGAGAAAACATTTTAGCAAAATTATCCCCTGTCATTGCCACGGCATATTCTGCATTTACTTTCTGTTCGCGGACCATACTATGGATAGATTCCAGATAATCCTCATCTTCCATCATCATCTTATGTACTTCAAAAACAGCCGCGTTATCCTCTCCGACTTCTTTCAAAGCCTTCTGATAAATCCGGTCAAGCTGCCCAAGCGCCACCAACTTTGCTGCTTCAAACCTTTTTATCTCTCCCTCTGTTTCCTCAATACGATTCCTCTTAACAAGGTTTTCATTTTTTTCATAATAGAATATCCTGCCAACAGCAACCTTTTGAAAAATGGATTTACCCGTATAGCTTTCCACTACCCTGTACCTCCCTTATAAATTTTCCTTAAAAAATTTTTCTATTGCGGCAATGGCTGTGTCCTCATCTTCTCCTTCCGCAGAAACAGTAACTACATCCCCCTGCTTAATTCCCATACCCATGATCATCATCAGCTTGCCCGCATCCATCGTCTTCCCCTTAGCGGATAATGTGATTTTAGAATCAAACTTTTTCACTTCCTTCACAAGCATTCCTGCCGGACGTGCATGGATTCCCAGTTCATCAATAATTGCATATTCAAATGTTCTCATTTTATTTTCCTCCTATATCAAATTCATTCTCTTAAATTCAAAATAAACCCCATCTTCCTCAACGCTCTCGCAGACAATATCTGCTATGTCTTTCAATTCCTGGCAGGAATTCCCCATTACAACGGCAACCCCCGCATATTCCAGCATCTGCTGGTCATTCATACTGTCGCCAAAGGCGACCGTATCTGCCATGTCTGCACCATAGTATTCACAGACACGTTCCATGGCCTCGCCCTTATCCATATCTTTCTGTATAATCTCGCCATTATAACAGTCTGCATCTTCTGCATAGGGATGCACTACATAATGAAACTCCTGCTCCAGATACGGTTTTGTTTTCTCAATGTCGGCCAGATCTGTACAGATAAATCCCAACTTATATGCTCCCTTGTGGGGATATTCCGTATACGGTTTTACCCCCACATCAGAATCCAGTTCCTTCTTCATTCGGATTAACTCCGAATTGGACAGATCTGCCGTTGCACTGGTGAGGATTTCCTGAAGGCTGTCATCAATATAAATCCCCTCCGGACTCTCTATGCGGCAATAAATCCCAAATCGATGAAAAATTTCCAGGCACTTCTGGATGGTTTCTTCTGGAAGTACACTGTCGCGGATTACTTTCCCATCAATTTCTATATGCCTTCCCGCACTGGCAACCACACCGTCAAATCCTACTTCCAGAACATCCTCGCTTACAATTGGCATATTGCGCCCTGTGCTGATCAAAATCCTGTGCCCATTTTTTCTTGCCTCCCGTACTGCCCTTGACGCAAGCTCTGTCGGTTTTTCCAACGGGACAGTAAATGTCCCGTCGATATCTAAAAATACAATTTTTTTACCTGTCATTATGATTCCTCCAGTTTAATAAGCGGCTCCATGCAGTGAATCTCTCCATTCTTCATCCCCTCCACATTTTTGTAATCATCTGTATTGGCAATAATTACCGGAGTAGCCACCGGATAGCCTGCTTCCTGGATTTTCTGGATGTCAAACGTAAGAAGCAACTGTCCGGGCTTTACCTGATCGCCCTGTGCCACATGAGCCTCATAATACTTTCCGTTAAGTTCTACCGTATTGACACCCACATGAATCAGTAATTCTACTCCATCTTTCGTTGTAATGCCAATGGCATGTTTCGTATCAAACAGTGTAGAAACCTCACCATGGCAGGGTGCTACCACTTTCCCCTCCGAAGGAATGACTGCCATTCCCTTCCCCAATACTTCTGCGGCAAATGTATCGTCCGGCACCTCGCTCATCGGAATCGCTTTTCCTGTCAGCGGACTGCAGATTACACCTTTCTCTGCCTCCGGGAAAATGTCTGCAGACATATCCTCTGTTTCTTCTGCTGCAGTTTCTTTTTTCTCCAATTCTTTATTAAACTTTTTCATATTTGACATGATATATGTAAAAATAAATCCTGCCGCAATAGAAATAGCCGTACCAATCAAAAAGTTCAGCATACTGGACGCAGGAACACAGACAAACCCGACAATTCCCGCGGTTCCCGGAGCCGTGTTCAAAACATTTGTCAGAGTTACATACCCGCCTCCAAGAGCTGCACCGATCATAGCGCCATAGAACGGATATTTCAGTTTCAGGTTTACGCCAAACATAGCAGGCTCTGTGATACCCAGCATAGCAGACACACCCGAAGTCGCCGCAACACTCTTTAGCTTCTTATCCTTTGTCCGAAGCATGGCGCAAAGAGTTGCGCCGCCCTGCGCCACATTATTACAGGACGCAATCGCAAGCAGGAAGGAACCTCCCGCCGCCACCATTTGGATATCCACCGGAAGCAGGCTGTGGTGCATACCGGTCATGGTAAGAGGCGAATATAAGAAGCCCAGGACCATACCGCCCACAATCCCTAATGTATCATGCATCCACACAAAGCTGTTTGTCAGCATATCACCGGCAGTCCTCATAATCCCGCCTACCAACGTAAAAGTAACAAAGCCAGTGATCATAACGGTAAGCAACGGGGTCAGAAGATTGTCCAGAATCTCCGGAATATACTTATGCAGTTTCTTCTCCACAAACGAAAGGATATACGAAGCAGCCAGCACCGGCAGAACCGTTCCCTGGTATCCTACTTTTTCAATCGTAAGTCCCAAAATGTTCCATACCGGAATTGTCCCTTCTGTTACGGCAGTACCGTAGGCATAGGCATTCAGCAGATCACCCGAAACCATAATCATGCCGATAACTGCTCCCAGATACGGATTGCCCCCAAACATTTTTGTGGCAGAAAATCCAATCAGGATAGGCAGAAAGGCATATGCGGCACTGGCAAACGTATTAATCATAGCAGCAATGTCAGAAAGTGCCGGATAGGCTTCTACTAAAGACTGTCCCGGAATAAACAGCCCGTTTGCCGTAAGCACATTATTTAAACCCATCATCAAACCGCTGGCAACCAATGCCGGAATCAGCGGAACAAATACGTCAGACAGCGTTTTTACAAGACGCTGCAGTGGATTCATCTTCTGGGCAGCCGCCTGCTTTACTTCACTCTTCGTTGCTTCGGCAATCCCCCCTGTTTCTATGAAACGTTTGTAAACCTCATTTACGGTGCCGCTGCCGATAATAATCTGGAACTGGCCTCCATTGGCAAACTGGCCTTTCACCAGATCCACCTTCAGGATTCCGTCCACATCTGCCTTTGACTCATCTTTCAGAACCAGTCTGAGCCTGGTTGCGCAGTGGGCGGCACTGATAATGTTTTCTTTTCCTCCGACCAGCCTCAAAAGTTCTTCGGCAGACGCCTGATAGCGTTCTTCCTTTGTCATGATTCTTTCTTCCTCCTTTTGATTATATTATTTCATAGATAGCTGCTTCATAAGGACGCAATTTCATCTGTTCAAACCGGGTTTCAGATTCCTGTTCATAATTGGACAGGAGCACCCTGCCTTTTCCAAGGTAATCAAAACGTGCCGATTTCTCATAGAAATTACCTACCACCAGCCACTTTTTCCCCTTCCATTCCCTTGTATACGCAAAAACATATTCATCCTCCGGGCAGAGCAGTTCAAAAGTCCCATAAATCAATATAGGCTCTTCTTTTCGGAATCTGATAAGCTTTTTATAATAATAGAAAATGGAATTCTGATCCTTTAATGCCTCTTCTGCATTAATTTTTGTATAATTGGGATTTACCCTGCACCATGGTGTCCCTTCCGTAAATCCTGCACCTGGGCCGTTGTTCCACTGCATGGGAGTTCTTGCATTATCCCTTGACTTAGCGCAGAGGGATTTCATGATTTCTTCTTCGGGATATCCCATCTGCTTCCGTTCCCGGTACATATTGACAGACTCTACATCAAAAAAATCCTCAATACCTGAAAACGGATAGTTAGTCATCCCTATTTCTTCACCCTGGTAAATATAAGGCGTTCCCTTCATGCCATGAAGCACAGTTGCCAGCATCTTTGCAGATTCCACCCGGTACTCCTTGTCATTCCCCCATCTGGAAACGATTCTCGGAAGGTCATGGCTGTTCCAAAAAAGACTGTTCCATCCTTTCCCCTCCAATGCCTTCTGCCATTTCACAAAAGCCTGTTTTAACTGTTTCAATTCAAGGGGCTTTAAATCCCACTTCTGTTCACCCGGAACCTGATCCAACAGCATCTGCTCAAACTGAAAAATCATATCCAGTTCCTTCCGCTCAGGATCGGAATATAAACTTCCATTCTCAATATCTGCTCCCCAGCATTCTCCTACAGTCATCAGGTTTTTATCCCCAAATGTCTCCCTGTTCATTTCCTGAAGATATTCGTGCAGCTTCGGCCCGTTTTCTTTTATCTCCTGATCCGGGATTTTTCCAATGACATCAATCACATCCATCCGGAAACCGCCAACACCCATATCAATCCAGAAATTCATCATTTTCCAGATTTCTTTCCGCATCGCTTCATTCTCCCAGTTCAGATCCGGCTGCTTTTTATGATAAAAGTGCAGATAATATTCTCCCGTCTCTACCGAATATTCCCATGCATTACCGCCAAAGCAGGATTCCAGTTCGTTAGGAGGACTGCCTTTTTCCCCTTCTCTCCAGATATAATAATCCCTGTACGGACTGTCCTTCGATTTTTTTGCCTCCACAAACCACGGATGCTCATCAGAAGTATGGTTCACAACAAGATCCATGATAATTCTAATGCCACAATTTTCACATTCTCTAATCAGAGCCTTCATATCTTCCATCGAGCCATACTCCGGTGATATTCCATAATAATCGGATATATCATAGCCATTATCCGCATTGGGAGAGGCATAGACCGGACTCAGCCATATCACGTCAATTCCCAGTTCCTTCAGATACCACAATTTGGAGCAGATACCGTTAATATCACCGATTCCATCGCTATTGCTGTCACAGAAGCTTCGTGGATATATCTGGTATACAACACTGTTTTTCCACCACTTTTCTTCCACCATTCTTTTCACCTCGCTTGTTTTTCTTTGGTGATTTTAGTATACTGGAAAAAAAGCCCTGATTGCTTGCATAATTTTACTCAATAATAACACAAATTTACGATTTAGGAGTTGATGGCTATGTCACGAGCTTATCATGAAGATAAAACCCATGGTACCTCTGTTTTTCCTTTACAGGTATATTCTCACCATGACAAAGACGGATTTTATTTTGTATCACAGCACTGGCACGAAGAACTGGAATGGGTATATGCAGAATATGGAATTCTTAATTTGACTATCCACGGCAAATCCCTTGTCCTGAACCCGGGGGAATTCTGTTTTATCAATTCCGGAGCACTGCATGAAATTAAATCCGTGGGCGAGTCCCTGCACCATGCCGTTGTATTTAATCCCAGCTTTTTAGACTTTTCATTGTATGATGCCTGCGAGCATAATTTTATCCGGCCAATTACCAACGGAACATTGCTGTTTCCAACCTTCTGCTCTATGCTTTCACCAGAAGATAATAAACAAATCCTGTTCCATATGCAGGAGATTATAAAACTTTACCACACATTGCCCACCTGTGCCCTTTTAAGTATTAAGCTCCACATATTACACATGATTGAATTATTTTTTCAGGCAGATTATTTTTATAAGAATACGTTATCGCCCAAAGGAAAGGACTCCTTAAACAAATTAAAACAAGTGATTGAATATATTCACATCAATTACCCGGAATCAATCTCTTTGCAGACATTGTCTGAAATATGTTTTATGAGTCCTAATTATTTCTGCCACTACTTTAAACAGGAGATTGGAAAAACACCGATTAGTTTTATCAATGAATATAGAATAGAAAAAGCCTGCGAAATGCTTTCAGAATCAAAAGTGCCGATTTCTGATATCGCACTTTCTGTTGGATTTGATAATTTTAGTTATTTCATAAGAAAATTTCGGGAATATAAAGGAGTTACGCCGAACAAATACCGTTCCCTGTGCCTGAAATAGTACAGGGTATCTTTTAATTTAGATGCTTTCCTATTACTTCGGCAGAAAACCGTTTCTGTTAAAGTAAAAGCATCCACTGAATTACACCGTAAATATTTTTTCCCGATGACACAAAACGACTATTTTTCGGTAATAGAAAGCAAAAGAGAACTATCAACCATCCCTTTCTCCCGTTAGCATTTATACATTCATTTTTACCGTTATACTCATATATAAACGCGAAAACTCCCAGCAGGTTTCCGTGATAATAAGCGACTATTGCCTACGAATATATATTATCAGGCAGAACAATTGTTCGTACCCTCGTTAATGTAAAAATGCCCTTAAAAGCACACGGAAATAATGTAACTCTAAAACCTATGCAATGCCGAAAGTGCCGTGTTTACGGGCTTTGTAGGCTTTCCGTGTCCGTATCTGCCGGGGAAGGAGACACCCTGACAAGATTCGATAATATCCCCCATATTTCAAAACAATCCATAACACCTTGCAATAAATGAGTCCTTTAATTTCCCATAAATAACGAACGAAAATAGTTTCATTCTAAAAATAAAACTTGTACATAACTGTACAGTTTTTCGCTTAAACTATTAAAATAAACATCTTCATCATAATCCACACTACTCATATCGAAATGATCTTTATCTACATCCAAGCTAACATCTGCTTCTTTATCCACTAACCCATATTTTTCCAGAACGTCTATCGTCAAGTATATATTTTTCTTTATTGTATTACATTCTTTCGCACAAAGCTCTATATCACTCGATACAATATTATGATACTTTCCTTTTCTCTTGCTGACTATTTTGTATAAATAGTAAAAGTTTTTCATAATTAATATTTTATCATTTCTAAACATTTGCCATCATAATCCAATGTTAGGATATGCTTTATCCCTATCAGAATTACAAATTTTGCAAACAAACAGGCGAAACTCCAAACAAACACGGAAACTCTTATACTATCACGCAAAACTCGGATACTATCACGGAAACTGCCGACTTTTGCGTGATAGTATAATTTTGCCCCAATCGCCATCCTATCAGCGGCATCTAATAACACAAAAAAACGGGGCCCACCACCCACCGTGATGAACCCCACCAAGCCTTAAAACCCTTGATTTTAAGCCATTCTTCAATACTTTTGCCTGCGAGTACCCAAATTCCTATGGCATCAATTTAAGATTGCCGCCTGTGCCGCTGTGAGATTATGATGACTTTTACCCCTGGGGTAAATCATTTACCCCTTTTACCCCACCTGTACGGAATTTACCCCACCCCATTTTGCTATTCGACAAATCGACAAATTACGCTTTTGCCAACAAATCCCCTTGTTTTTGCGCGGAATCCGATATAGAATGATTTCAGCGGAACGCTCTGCTAGATTTGACAATTCCGCATAAATCTGCTAAGATATATTTACATAAAGGCACTGCCGATAGACGGCTAGTCCGTTTTATAACTTGCAAAAATAGCCGCTAAGTTTTCCAGACTGGGGCGGCTATTTTTGTGGTTTATTATTATCCTTGCTTCCGATGGCGTATCCGA
>CANRWA010000072.1 GCA_947643415.1 uncultured Clostridia bacterium
TATAGAACTGTGTAGACATATCCAAAAAGAAAGGTGAACAGTAAAATGTAATAGGAATGACAATTTTGAAGAATATGTTCAGGCTTGGATGCTGGCCCCGGTTTTCCATATACATGATGGAGCGCGGGGTGCGGTCTACAAGCTGGGCAAGGTACTCCTGCGTCCAGCCCTTTTCCTCCAGCTTGCGTTTGATTTCCCGACCCAGGGCATGAAAATCAAGATTTTCTTCATATTGGTACATTTTTACATCACCTCTATATCATTCTACATTTCAGGTGAGCACATGAGAACGAAATACAATTTCATCTTTCGGTAGTATTTCATTTCGCTCGACAAGATTGCAGAATGGCTCATGTAGAATCCGCAGGACATAATACTTTTCCAGCCTATGATGGCGGTGAGGCATTGGATGCTTTTGCTCAGCAGAGAATTGATCTTGTTGTTCTTGATATTATGCTCCCTACAATAACAGGACTTGGTGTGTTACATGAAATCCGCAAAAAAAGCTCTGTTCCTGTTCTTATGCTCACAGCTATTAAAGACGAATATACGCAAGTTACAAGTTTTGATGAGCAAGCGGATGACTATGTTACAAAACCGTTTTCTATGGTACTGCTTGGCAGACGCGTTGCGGCACTTTTACGCAGAAACGGAAGCACCGATGTTCTCAATACAATGACCTTTGGTGATGTGATAGTAGATTTTTCTGGATATACGGCCAAAGACCCAAATGGCAAAATTGATATTACCCCAAAAGAAATTGATTTGTTGAGATTGTTAGTAGAGCATAAAGGGTTAATGCTTACCCGCTCCCAAATTCTTGATGACCTATGGGGGAGTGATGCCCCGATTATTGACAGGACAGTGGATGTCTACATAAGAAATTTGCGAAAAAAATTACGACTTGACTGTATTGTTACTGTCAAAGGAATAGGATATAAATACGAGGTGGACGAATGAAACGGCTGAAGTTATTTCCGAAAATCTTTATATATACGCTTTTTCTTATGTTGATGATAGCTTTATTAGCAAGTGGAATGTTTTATCTTCTTGCTCCTATTTTTGCAAGTGATAATCCCTTAAACCCCGGTACGGCTGGAAATATTTTTCCAGCAGAAGTACCGCGTAATGAGGAAGTAACACAAGCTATTCTTGGCTCATTACCATACACAATGGGTATGTGTGTGCTTATTTCTTTAATATCTGCTTTCTTTTTTTCAAAGGCAATTACAAAACCGATTAAGCATATTGTAGATACTACATTTTCCATGACTATTTTGAAAAAAGACGCTAAATGCATGGTGCAATCAGCAGATGAAATAGGTCTATTATCGGAAAGTATTAACAAATTATATTCAAAGTTACTGCAAACGATCGAAAATCTTGAACATGAAAAAGAACAGGTGGCCGAAGTAGAAAGGCAAAAAATAGATTTTCTGAGAATGGCATTACATGAATTAAAAACGCCTGTTACTGCGCTTAATGCTATTCTTGATAATATGGTTATGGGGATTGGAAAATATAAAGACTACAATGCTTATTTGCCCCTATGCAAAGAGCGGAGTGAACAAATTGCTGGAATGATTATAGAAATTTTGGATACATCAAAATTGGGGACAAGCATAGACACTGAACCGTCAACGACTTTTGATGCTACTGCACTTTTACTGCCTTTATGTGAACAGTATCAACTGATAGCACAGGCAAATGGTATGATTTTCAAAATGGTCCTATTAAATCAGTTCCCCGTATGCTTGCCTCCGAAGATGATCTCGAAAGCTATTTCAAATATTTTTGCAAATGCTGTTGCTTACACTATTCCCGGAGGAACAATATCTGTTTATTTTGATAACCGTAACCTGGTTATTGAAAATGAGTGTTTACCTATACCATCAGAGCACCTAAAAAAAATTTTTGAGCCCTTTTATCGTCCAGATTATGCCCGAAATAAAAAAGACGGCGGAAATGGTCTTGGCTTATATATCGTAGCATCTATTTTGAATTATCTTGATTTGCCATATTCCTTTTACCCTATGAAAGAGCCAGTGGGTATGCGCTTTACAATATCGCTATGATTATCGACAAAAATTTTTACTTTAACATACGTTTTATACAGGTTTCATATAGGGGTGCTATCATGTCGATACACTCAAAAGACGAGTGAAATCAAAAAACGGAGGTAATACTATGAAACACAAACCTATCCTTTGTGGGACAGCACTTGCCGTCATCATGCTTTTGTCCATTAGCAGGTTAGCTTTTGCGGCAAATGCAACCAACACTTCACCAAATTCTGCAAACGGTGATGTGGAAGTACGAACCGACTTGGCACCGGGAGGTAAGACGGCTAACCAGCCCGAATTTTGGCAAGCCGATGAATTTGAAAGCTGGATGGAGCAAGAACGCGCATACTATCAGCAGCTTGCAGACAACGGTGACAAATCCTTTTGGTACAAAAACGCAGATGAGGAATATGTTTGCCGTGAATGGACACAAGCCGATGTTGACGCTCTGTATGCAACATGGAAAGAACAGCTTGCTTTGATGCGGCAAGGCTATCAATTCACAAAGGCTTTTGAGGCAGCGGACGGCGGCACGCTTGTAGGAGGATTTCTGCCGGAAGAATAAGACAACAAATGCTTTGGGGCAGTTCTCTTTTAGGGGACTGCCCCAATTTCATATAGGTTGAACATACACATATTACAGTTTTTATATCGCAGTGATACCTTTTAGACAAAATAATATCGCTGTGTTTCTTTGTATTTCCAACCAATATAATTTGTCAAAAAAAGCATAGCACTCCCACCGGATTACTCCGGCCAGGAACACGAAATTTGTCAGTACCTAAAGAACAATGTCATTTCATGCGCCCGCCACCCCCATATTGTTTCATGCAACCCAACAAAAAACGATATGGAGGTACATACCATGACTACTATCAACTTGCACGATTTTTATTACTGGTACACCCAGGATGAATATATGGAGGTTTCTGACGAGGTGGCCGGGACTCTCCGGGCCAGTGTCCGCTCCGAGGCAGCCTATACCGAGCGGGTCCGCTACAACAGGGCATACTACTCACTGGACGCGAATGACGGCATTGAGTATTCCGCCTGCCAGCATGAGCTCACCCCGGACGAGGCGCTGGAGCTCAAGGAGCGGTTTTTCCATTTATGGAACGCGCTGAACAGCCTGCCGGAGATCCAGGGCCGCCGGGTGGACGCCCACATTATCCTCGGCATGACCTACCGGGAAATTGCCCTGGCCGAGGGCGTGGATAAGAGCGCGGTGCGCCGCTCCATTTTAAGCGGCATCGCACAGATGAAAAAATATTTGAGAAAAAGAGCATAGAAAATTATCTGCCCAACAGCGGTTTTTTCTTTTCTGCCGCTGGGCAGATATTGGTATATATGAAATTTTAAGTCAATGCTAAGTTTTATGCTTCTGCAATTTCAACTTTGGTTTTAAGCCCTCTATAAGAAATAAATGCTATAAACGCTGCTACACAAAACAATACAATAACAGGAATGTAGGAATAGCTCATGGTCGATATTACATTTGCGGTACAGGCACATATAATAACAGACGCAATGATCGTTGTCTGTATAGATTTTTTTGCAAACCCAATTCTTACAGAAATAATTCCAATAAATAAAGAAAGAAACAGACAAAGCACAGTTTCAGAAAAAACTTTTACGCACAATGCAGCAGATAGATGATCGGGTACTAATGGGAACAGCTTTTCTGATAATGAAAAAATAACGTACATTATGACAGTCCCGCATATCATAAAAAATGCTACCAATAGCCACACCAAAGCAATTTTACTATTAAGAAGTTTTCTGCGTTTTACCGGGTAAGAGTATATTAGAATAGCATTTTTGCCCGAATAATCTTTCAACAGAAAGGTTGAAAACATTACAGCAGTTAAAACGGAATATGCCGCTGTCTGCAAAGCGTTTACCAGTACCCAAATGTTATGATAGCTGGAAAATTGAGCAGCATCATGATCTCCGCCCAAATAGGCGATCATGGCAAAGGTATAAAGCAGTCACAACATACATATTACAACAATTATACCAGAGTAAAGGTATGGAAGAATATTCACTTTTCTTAACTCTAACTGTATTAAATGTTTCATCAGATTTTACCTCCGTTCATTGCTTCAAAAAAGTATTCTTCTAAACCAGCAGGAAAAGCATTTTGTATTTCCTTTAATGAAAGTTCTTTCACAATTTGCCCTTTCACAATAATTCCAATGAGGTCAGCAATATTTTCAATTTCACTCAAAATATGACTTGAAATAATAATTGCCATGTTATGCTCTTGTGAGAGTGAGTGAAATAAATCCCTCATTTCTTTGATACCCATAGGGTCAAGACCGTTAATCGGTTCGTCCAGTAATAAGATTTCGGGTTCATGGATAATAGCTCTTGCTATCCCTAAGCGTTGTTTCATTCCTAATGAAAATCTGTCAACAGATTGTGTGCTTACTCCATTAAGCCCGACTTTATGTAATGCCGCCTGTATAATTTCAATAGTTGCTGGTACTTGCATATATTCAAGGTGCAGGCGTAAATTTTCTTCTGCGGATAAGTGGTCGTAAAAAATTGGCGTTTCAATAATGCTTCCGATTTTCTTTAGAATTTTGTGACGTTCTGCGGGAATATGGTTTCCCATAACTGTAATTTCCCCGGATATAGGATTGAGCAGTCCCATTATCAATTTTAATATTGTGGTTTTTCCGGCTCCGTTTGCTCCAACAAACCCATATATCGCACCTTTGGGTACATTCATATTACAATTATGAATTACCTCTAAATTGTCAAAAACTTTTACTACATTTTCAAGTTTGATGATTGTTTCTACCGACATTAGTATTCTCCTTTCGATATTCTTCTTTTAGCAATGTTGATACCTATAGCCACAAAAAACAGAGCAGAATATAAGCAATTCCATAGCGGAATTGAAAATAGTTTTTGCCAAACTCTATTCCATGCACAAGCTCCATAAATTCAGTTTGAGGAATAATTTTGAATATTGCTGCTAATACGGGATTGTTTGTATTGATTTCAATAAAACACCCAGCTACGATACAGGTAACAACACTAATACCTGTTGCAATCAAATTCGTATTTCTGTCAAATACAGTAGCGATAAACAGGGCAAAAGCGGTGGAAAAACAGTTAAAAGTAATAGCAATACCGCAATATGAGCAATGCTGAAATATGATTGCGGGATTGTGGGTCAATGCCAACAGTCGGTTCGTCCATGATAATAAGTTTAGGGGCATGAGCAATAGCACACGCTATGTTAAGGCGACGTTTCATTCCTCCCGAAAAGGTCTTAGGCTTTTCTGTGCGGTGTTCATATAGCCCTGCCTGTTGAAGTGCCTTAGAAGTATTTGCCTTTAGCTCGGCTCCATTCAAACCATATAGGCTGGCAAAGAATGAAACATTTTTTTCTGCGCTGATTTCTTCATAGATTGCTAAATCCTGCGGGACAATACCTACAACTTTTTTGATTTTTGACTTATCTTTCATCAAATCAAATCCACCAATTAAGACGTTTCCGCTGTCATGCTTTAAAATTGTGGATAAGATGTTGATCGTTGTGCTTTTTCCAGCGCCATTCGCGCCTAATAGCCCAACAATTTCACCTTGAAAGACAGAAAAACTCAAATCCTTAATGACAGGCTTCTGTCCATAGCTTTTATTCAATTTTTTGACAATGACTGTTTCCGTCATAATACTGCTCCTTTCGATAGACACCTTGTTGTCGAACTACATGATAGCACGGCTTTGCCAAAAAGTCAACATGGTGTCTAATCGAGCGGTAAAAAAATAAGACAGCCATTTTGCTGTCTTATTCTAAAGATTTTCTTTTCTGTGCGAAATGCTGTAAAATGCTTTCGCCTAATCCGGTATCAGACGTGAGCGGTAAACCACTTTCTTCAAACCCGTCTTGATGGCTCCCGTCAAATTCATACAGCTTACGCAGTAAATTCCATAAAGTTTCAATTTCTTCCGTTGAGAAATGCCTGAATATGTCTGCCATAAAATCGACAGCATATTGAGAACATTCAATTATTTTTTGTTTTCCAATGTCTGTAAAACGAACATTGGTAGCTCGTTTGTCTTTAGAACTGGGAATAATCTCAATATATCCCAATTTCTCAATACTGGAAACCATACGATTTGCATTTTGCTTACTTGTTCCCAATTTGCGTGCGATATTGTTTATTGTTGTTTCTTCTTCTGCTAAATGTAATATTGCAACGATTGTCATAAATTGACGTGATGTAAGACCGTCAAAATAAGTATCTCCTGTAATATGCAGTTTATTTATGAGGGAAAATAAGGTTCCATACGCTTGCTGCATTAGAAACAAATCGTGAAGCTCTTTTTTATAGTCCATAGCTGATCTCACTCTCCTGTCTGTTTATCCTACCATTGCCACATAAAAAAGTCAATAAGGTGTCTTATTTCCATATACAAATTTCTGTTCGCTATATGTTCTATTTTGGCTAATAGTATGTACTGCGTAGACATATCCAAGAAGAAAGATGAACAGTAAAATGTAACAGGATGAATAATTATGGCAAAAAGACCAGTACCACGATATGACTTTAAGGCTTTTGGGGAAGCAATCAAAGCAGCGCGTGAAGGACGCAAGGAGAGCCGCAAGAAAGTAGGCGACGAAATGTTTATCTCGCCGCGCTACCTTGCGAGTATTGAGAATAAGGGGCAGCACCCAAGTTTACAGATATTCTCTGAGCCAATACAGCACTATAATATTTTGGTAGATCAATTCCTTTTGGAGCAGCCCACCGGGAAAAATACCCAGCGGCGGCAGCTTGACGCGCTCCTTGATGATATGAGCTATACGGGAATACGGATAGTCACCGCCACCGCACGGGAGATCGCAGAGGTTGAGGGTGAGGAAAAATAATCGCTGTCCGGCAAAAATTGAATAAGGATTAAGAAGCGTTGTAGGTAATAGGAAGAACTTTCGTAGCAAGCATATGATTGAGATTACCGCAGAAGTCAGGGCGGCCATTGACAGAGCCACCGGAGATTATAGAGCTTGCCGGGGACGAATACATAGAACAAGCTGACGGGCTTATTCACTGTAAGAAATGCTGTGGCAGCCGCCAGACTGTCGTGCCCAGGTTCGGAGGCTCCGGCTATTTCATGCCCCGCTGCCTCTGTCCCTGCCAGCAGAAGGCACAGGAGGAACGGAAAGCCATGGAGGAACAGAGGGAACGCATGGAGCGTATCAAACGCCGGAAGGCGCAGGGGCTTCAGGACAGATACCTTTATGATTACACTTTCGCCAATGATAACGGCCAGAATCCCGTCATGGAGAAAGCACACGCTTATGTGGAGCATTGGAGGGAGGCATACCGGGACAATACCGGCCTTCTGCTCTTTGGTGACGTGGGAACCGGGAAATCCTTTTTTGCCGGCTGTATTGCCAATGCCCTGCTTGACCGTGACGTGCCGGTTCTGATGACAAATTTCCCGTCTATCCTGAACCGGCTGACCGGCGTGTTTGCCGAGGACAGGGCGGCCTTTATCGCCAGCCTGGACGATTACAGCCTGCTTGTCATTGACGATTTAGGCGTGGAAAGGAATACCGAGTATGCCATGGAGCAGATGTTTACCGTCATTGACAGCCGGTATCGGAGTAAGAAGCCGCTGATTGTCACGACAAACCTGAAACTGGAAGAAATCAAGAACCCGCCAGACCTTGCCCACGCAAGGATTTATGACCGCATACTGGAACGGTGTGCGCCGGTTCTCTTTTCTGGTAAGAATTTCCGGGAGGAAGGAGCCAGGGCGACCAAAGCGGCGGCGAAGGAGATTGTGAGGAAGGATAATAAAATCTGATTGTATGAAAAGGAGAATTTATGAATAACGAGAAAATCACAGAGGACACTACCACCACAGCACCGGCTAAGGACGCTCCCGCACTGGTGAAGAAGATTGGCTGGACGACCTACATTGTGAGGGTTCATTTTAGCAAGACCAGCAAGGAAACCATGAGCGACAAAATCAAGCGTATGCTGAAAAGTGAGATACAGCAGATGCAAAAAAGCGATAACGGAAACAGGCCGGGAATCAGAAATGCGCTGGCTCCCGGCTTGTAAAATCGGGAGGTTTATGGTAGTATGGAGATACGAAAACAGAAGGGAAAGCAGGTGGGAAGATTGACAGTGACGGAACAGATAGACCAGAAACATCAGGAAGATTTACAGAGGCTAAGAGGCTTTCGCCTGCTTGATGATGATTTCCTCACAAAGTGTTTTGAGGGAGATACGGCAAGCATAGAACTGGTATTGCAGATTGTGCTGGAAAAGCCGGATTTAAAGGTGCTGGACGTCCGCACCCAGGTATTTGTGGAGAACTTGCTGAACCGTTCGGTGAGGCTGGATATCCTGGCTACGGACAGCACAGGGGCAAAACTGAATGTGGAAGTACAGCGCTCCGACAAAGGAGCCGGGAGAAAAAGGGCAAGGTACAACAGCAGCATGATGGACGCAAACCTTTTGAAAAAAGGCGAGGACTTCGACAAGCTGCCGGAAACGTGGGTAATCTTTATCACAGAGAATGACGTAATGGGAAAAGGGCTGCCGCTCTATCCGATTGAGCGGTGCTTTTTAGGAACCGGGGAAAGATTTGAGGACGGTTCGCACATACTGTATGTAAATGGCGCTTACCGTGGAGATACGCCAATCGGGAAGTTAATGCATGACTTCTCCTGCACAGACGCAGCGGATATGTACTATGGGACACTGGCGGACAGGGTGAGATTTTTCAAAGAGAGCAAGGAGGGAATCGAGATTATGTGCCGTGCTATGGAAGATATGAGGAATCAAACATTGAAAGAAGGAATGAAAGAGGTTGCACTTCGTATGCTGGCAGCTGGCAAATATGCTTTAGAGGAAATTGTTAATATTTCAGGACTTTCTCTTGAAGAGGTTAAACAACTAAAAGTTGACAGGGGCGTATAAACAGAGCTGATAAGCCAGAAATCAAGAAGAAAGATTTCTGGCTTCATTTTTTAATACAGTATTTAGTTTCATATAGCTTTTGCTTATTACATGGTATTGTTTATAGGCATCAAATATGAGCAAAAAGCCAGGGCGTGAAGCAGGTCATGGCTAATTAGAGGTAATCAAAAGAGGAAAGGAAAAGCACAATCCAGACGGAACCGGCGATACCGTCAAGAAATATTTGTGAGTTAGCAAGAATCCTGATATAATGGGTACAAACGCCCATCCGGGGCAGAAAGGCAGGGAGAAAAATGCACATCAGCTACAAACCGCTCTGGCACACGCTGATAGAGCGTAATATGAGGAAAGAAGATTTAAGGCTTGCCGCTGGCCTGACCACAAATATGATAGCCAATATGGGCAAAGAAGGGAAACATATCAGCATGGACACGCTGGCACGAATCTGCGAAACGCTGGATTGTGACATTATGGACGTGATTGAACTGGTCAGTGACGAGCCTTCCACCACAGGAGGGAACGATAATGGAAAAACTGAAAGAAAGAATCACAGAGAACGGAATTGATTATATTCTGGTAGGCGATTACTATATCCCGGACTTGAAACTGCCGGAGGAAAACCGCCCTATCGGACGCTATGGGCGGCTGCACCGGGAATATCTGAAACAGGAGCATCCGGCACGGTACAGTTCCCTTATCCTGACAGGTAAATTATGGACGTACCTTGCCGACCTGAACGAGCAGGCAGAGGAACGGCTTGGCTTAATCATAGAGCAGATGAAAACCACCGAGGGAGTGACCGAGGAACTGAAAGCCCGGAACCAGCTTGAATGGGTAGGCCGGATGAACAATATCCGCAACCGGGCAGAGGAAATCATAAACAGCGAGTTGATTTATATTTGATTTGGATATAGAAAGGCCAGCCGATTACCGGCTGGTTTTTCTAATCTTCCCTGCGTTCCAATACTGCCCGAATCATGGCAACGGCAATCTCCTGTTGGCTGGGCGATGTGCTTTCCCACAATTCTGCCAGTTCCCGTATTTCACTGACCTCATTATCTCCCAGTGCATCCCGCAGCAGATAATCCGGGGAGATTTTCAGTGCGTTGCAGATATTGATAAAGACAGGCAAGCTGGGAACCTTTGCTCCGCCCTCAATCTGCCGGAGATAGGTTGCGTTGATATTGCACAGTTCCGAGAGCCTGTCCGCCGTGAATCCCCGGTCTTTCCTCACCATGTTGATACGTTTGCCCAATCCTTTTGTTTCCATATTGCCCACCCATTTCATAAGCTATTAGCATTTATTTTATTCACTTTTAGACTACATCACACATAGGGATTGCAATAGATTCTAAAAGACTATATAATATTAGCTAGTAGACTATAAACTATGAAAGGGGAATAATAGAATGGAATTGAACTATTTTAGGGACAAACTTTTTGATTTGCTGAATGACAGCGAAGGTATGAGGATTGCCGACCTGAACGCAGACGAGCGGAACAGTCTGCTCACTGTCAGGACAGAGGACGGGGATGTATTTGAAATCGTATGCCGGCAGGCAGTGGGGAAGGAGGACGGATGGACGACCGTAAACTGACCGTTTATAACGGGCGAGGGGCTTTCAAAAAATCGCCGCCGCAGATTCTTTTACAGGGGAACTGGCTGGAACAGGCCGGATTCTCCGCAGGGGACAAAATCACCGTGAAATGCCAGCAGGGGCAGCTTATCATTACGAAGGACGAGCCATCAACGGGACATGAAAAATAAATATGGACAAAGGTGGCTTTTGCAGTATAATAGAAACGGCAACAAATCGGTAGCTGGAGGAATATTTCAAAATGATTGAAACGGAGAGCCTGATTCTTGATAAGGCAAAATTTTCGGATTGGAAGGAAATGTATTGCAATGTCTGGTCACGGGCAGAAAGCGCAAAATATATGGCATGGAATCTTACTACGAGCGAAGAAAACGCCAAAATAAGAATCATGAAAACCATTGAATTTCAGAAAGAGCATGATACCTATGTGGTTTATGAAAAATCAAGCGGTAAGGCGATTGGCTTTGCTGGGGTAGAAAAAATCAAACCTTATATCTATCAGGAAGCGGGGATATGTCTGGGGCCGGATTATGTAGGGAAAGGGTTTGGTAAACAGGTTCTCCGAGGTTTGATTCAGTATTGCAAAGAAGAATTTGGAGCAAAAGAGTTTATTTATTCAACAAGAGAGGAAAACAGGGCTTCTATTCGATTAGCAAAGTCGTTAGGTTTTACAAGGGTTTCTTCTGCGCCTAAAACAGACAGCAAAGACGGACACAGTTATAATCTTCTGCAATATAGTTTAAAACTATAACTGCCTACTTAGCGGGGCTGAATAAACAATGAACGAAAAGTTGAAGGAGGGGCAAAATGCCATACATTACAGTTGAAAGCGGAATATATACAGGCACATCAATCATAACGGGAAGGAAGTTGGGATAATGGATAATTGGTTTACCATAGACAGGATTGACAGCGAAACCATAATCATAAGTGAATACCGGCATT
Source organism: uncultured Clostridia bacterium (assembly GCA_947643415.1). GTDB lineage: Bacteria > Bacillota > Clostridia > Lachnospirales > Lachnospiraceae > Eubacterium_F. Next base: position 11,560 of record CANRWA010000072.1, read on the forward strand.
GGGAAGAAACCCATTGTTATTTGTTGAATGGAAAAGAAAAAAGTCTGCTTATTGACACAGGATTGGGGATTTCCAATATATACGATGTAGTCCGAAAACTTACAGATAAACCGATTGCGGCGGTCGCCACGCACATTCACTGGGATCATATCGGCGGGCATAAGTATTTTCCGGAATTTTATGCACACGAAGAAGAATTGGACTGGCTGGATGGGAAATTCCCCCTGACAATCGAAACTGTTAGAGAAATGGTGGTTGACCGTTGTGATTTGCCTGACGGTTTTAATGTTGATGATTATTTATTGTTTCAGGGTACGCCAACAAGAGTATTAAATGACCATGATATGATTGATATTGGCGGCAGGGAAATTGAAGTGCTGCATACGCCCGGACATTCTCCCGGACATTTATGTTTTTGGGAAAAAGACAAAGGATATTTGTATACCGGCGATTTGGTCTATAAAGATATCCTGTTTGCTTATTACCCTTCCACTGACCCGGAAGCCTATCTTTCTTCACTGGAAAAAGTTGCGGCATTGCCTGTAAATAAGGTATTCCCGGCACACCATTCGCTGGATATACAGCCGGAAATCCTAATTCGTATGGAAAATGCGTTCCGTCAGTTAAAGGCGGATGGGAAACTCCATCATGGCAGCGGTACATATCGTTATGGTGATTGGGGAGTATGGCTGTAAACGAGATTTATGGAATAAAGGGCAAAGAAAAGTGAATATTGAACACCCACAATGCCGTTGCATGGATAAAACCCAAGCAGCGGCATTTCCTTATCTCCGTTTCATCCTGCTCAACGGTGAATCCCTATATGCCGGAGTTTTCTTCATAACATTTTTCAGAACCGTGCGCTCCTGCTCCGACAACTTCTCATACCGGATTTGCAGCTGCGTACACATAAGGGCGGTGAACACATCCAGATAGGAACCCGGCACAGCCAATGCTTTCTTCGCATCCTTGATTAAGTTCAGAGCATTGGAGCCATCCGGCGCACTGTCCATATCGTCTTTGTGCGCTTCCCTTATGTCATGGAGGATAGCGTCCCAAGTCCGGTGCGTAACCTGACAGAAATAATCTTCTTCCTGTACCTGCATAGCTTCCAATGCTTTTAAAGCAGTATCTTCTTCTACCGGCTGATGTTGGGAAAAGACTTGTTCCCGCAGCACTTCCAGAAGGCTGTTGAAATCATTGAAATGGGAGGTTGCGATACCGTCCACATAAATCTCCGTGTCCATCATCAGGGTAACGAAGTCCTCATGTGTGGCAATCTCACACAAAAGCCTGTTGTTGATACGCCCACTTTTTAACAGTTCCACCATATCATCACTTAAATGCAGTTCCGTAAGTTCTGTATTTGGAGGGTTCCTGTTTTCTGTCAGGCACAGTATGTAGTCCGCAGATACCCCATAGAACTTTGCCAGTTCCACAAGGCTTTTGTGGCTGATTTCCTTGAGTTCGTCTTTTTCATAGCTTCCGAGCGCTGACTTTGAAAGGCCGGTAGCCACTGCCAGTTCTTCCAGATTTAATCCTTTTTCCTTGCGTAAATCCCAGAGCCGTTCCTGTATGGTAGTCCCTTCCTTCATGGATTCACACTCCTTTCCGGCGGCTCTTCGCCGTCCATAGGGATTATACCATATTTTCCGCAATCGTGGAAATTTTCGGATTTTGGGCTTTATTCCTGATTCGTGGACATACGGCACAAGGCTCAAAAATGTTCTATGATACAGGTAAGTTCATCGATGGATTATTCCAATCGAATGACCGGCCTGTATGGGATATGCTCCCCGGCGATGTAGCGCAACGACTTCCGGCAGGGAAACGGAGGAACCCTGACCGCAACGAGCGTACCAAGGAGAGCGAAACGCCGCCAAAGACGGGGGCAGGAACGACAGCAGAGGGAACCGGCAAAATGAACACCGAAACGATACCGAAACACAACAATTTCACGGGGCATAGCCTGCCCTGTCCGTAATACCAGGGGGGATTTTGGGGCGGCTCTACGGCTGTATTTTCCTTGAAAATCGCCCCGAAACGCTACACAAAAAAACACTGTCCGCCTATTCCGGCTGTTACTGCTGAAACGGGCGGTTTTTCTATGAAGGAGGCACCATGCCGAGAATGTCAAAAAAACGGAAGAAAGAACTTGCTTTCTTCCTGAACGACCGGGGGCGCAGAAGCTACAATGAACTCTGCCGAAAATGCCAGCATGAATGTAAGCAGAGTTTCCGGGCTGCCATTATCGACTGCCCCCGCTATCTATCCAAACGAGCAAGGAGGACACCACCAAATGAATTATGAATTTATGATAACCGGAACACCCCTGCCGCCCTGTATGCCGCTCCCAAGAGCAACGCTCCGCCTGCCGGTCAGCAGCACGGCAAAAGTCATGTATGCCCGCCTGCTGGATGAAATCCTGACAAGGGGAACCCCGGACTGCAACGGGATTTTGTTTATCCGCTTCCCTATTATGAAACTTGCGGCGGCACTCTCCCGAAGCCCCCAGACCTGCAAGCGTTCCTTAAACGAACTGGAACAGGCCGGGATGATTATGCGTGTCCGTCAGGGAATCGGGGAGGTCAGCCACATCTACATCCTGCTCCCAAAGGAGGACACTGCCCATGAATGAGAAGCTGGAAAAACTGAATCAGGAGATTGCAAAGACCGAAGCGAAACTGCGGCGGGCGGAGCATAAAGAAAAAATGCTGGAACACCAGATAAAGACGCTGAACCGAAAGGAACGGACACACCGGCTCTGCACCAGAGGGGCTATGCTGGAAAGCCATCTCCCCCACCCGGAATCCGTGACGGACGAACAGGTCAGCACCATCTTAAAAGTGCTGTTCTGCCGGAGCGACACCAAACGTCTTGTGGCACAGGTTCTTACAGAAAACCGGAAGGAGGACACGGAATGAAATTTTCAAAAAGCGAGATGGACATTATCTACCAGTATGCCGCACCGACCAAGGCGGAAACCCTTGCGGGAATGAAGGAAATCGTGCCGGTGATAAAGGACTTACTGACAAAGGCAATCGTGGAGAACGCTATCCGGAAACTGGAAAAGATACCGGAACCGGAGTGCAGCCAGTTTCTTGCCGCAACAAAAGCACGGTTCCTGGCAGAGCGTGACAATTCCATCCGCCGGCGGCTTGCGGCGGCAAAGGTACAGGAACCGATTATGCAGGGGCATGACCTGTCAGGAAAAGAACGGTTCCGACCGGAAACCCGCCACATGATTACACTGGAAGTACAGAAGGATTGCTTTGTCGGCTTTAAGGGGGAGCGGTTCCGTTTCTATCTCTCCGATGAAGGCTACCGGAACGCAAAGCACAGCGAACAGGAGGGGGAAATCAGGATAAAGAGCCATGCCGCCGTTGTTGCCGGAAAACTCTATCCTGACAAAAAGCCCAGACAGCAGGAACGGTGAAAAAAGACAGAAAAACGGAGAGCCGGAAAACTCCCCTCTGAAAGAGGGCGCAATTATACACCACTTGGGGAAGTGGTGCATTGCGCCCTGCCGGGAGCGTCCTGCGGACAGCGGATGATTTCCGTAGATTTTCAATCTGCTCCAATCATCACAGGGGAAGCTACCCTTCCCCTGCGCTGGCTCCGCCAGCTACCCCTTTGTGAACTTGCCACCCGAAAATCTTTCAGAAAGTCTATTCCATTTGGCAAGTCAAAGCTGTATAATAGAGCCAGCGACAAATCGCAAATTGTAGAGGTGAATGTAATGTGGTTTTGGTGGTTTATGCTTTGCTGTGATTTAATGATTCCGTTGCTGATGATAGTTATTGGACGGCTTATGTGGAAGCGTCCGCCGCAAAAGATAAATTCTCTGATTGGATATAGAACCTCTCGTTCTATGAAGAATATGGATACATGGCATTTTGCTCATCATTACTGTGGAAAACTTTGGTGGCGAATTGGCTGGATTATTTTAGTTCCGTCACTTATTATTCATCTTCCATTTTATGGAGCTTCAGATGATGCTATTGGAATTGTCGGCTTGATTTTGACATTTATTCAAATTGCTGTTTTGATAGGCTCTATATTCCCGACAGAGAAGGCATTAAAAAGAACTTTTACAGAAGAAGGGCTTCGTAGATAAATTCCTGTTTGATGAATCAAAAAATCGAAATTTGCAGATGTGTAAAAATATAATTCGATTTTTTTTATAATGATAAAGTCGAGCAATGGTTTCCTAAAGCTACTATAATTTGTGGCAAGGAGGTAAGGAAATGCTTAAGCAATTGAACGACACCATCAATTATATTGAAGAACATTTATTGGATGAAAAAGTGATTGACGAAGCAATGAAAAGAGTCAGCGTTTCGGAACTACATTTTAAAAATGTTTTTTTCTTTCTAACAGGTATGTCTATCAATGAATATGTTAAAAACCGAAGATTGTCTGAGGCAAACTATGATTTGCTTCATGGCAAAAAAGTGACGGATATTGCTTTTAAGTATGGCTATCAATCGATGGATGGGTTTACACGAGCATTTAAAAACTGGTGTGGTTTCTTACCCTCCGAGATTTCAAAGAGGGGGGAACATAAAGTGTTTCCCAAATTTAATTTCATAGTAAAAGTAAGCGGAGGAAACAGCATGGAATGCAGAATTATTGAAAAATCGGCATTCATTTTTGTCGGTGTAAGTAAACGAGTACCGATGCAGTTTGAAGGAGTTAATAACGCAATTGTGGATCTTGCAAACAGCATCACGCAGGAACAAAGAGAAGAAATGCATCGTCTGCAAAATATGGAACCGTTTGAAGTTGTCAATGTTTCCTATAATTCAGACACAGAGTTTAAGAAAGAAGAAGGTTATCTGACACATTTGATTGGTGTTTTGACAACAGAAAAAGAAATCGGTGCAGGCTTAGAAACTTTGCCAATGAAAGCAGGAACATGGGCGGTATTTCCAAATGAAGGAGAGTTTCCGTCCACACTTCAAAATACAATGGCAAGAATTTATGCAGAATGGTTTATGACAGCGGATTATGAGCTGGCAGAATCCCTTTCGTTTTCGTTTGCAAAAATGAATCCTGATAGACAAGGACATGCGTATAGCGAGATATGGATTCCTGTAGTGAAAAAAGAACGATAAGAAACGGACAATCCTATGAAAAAAGAAATATTATTTCAGTTAGATATCGCGTGGCAGTTGTTTGAATATCATTGCCATAACCTAAGCGAAGAAGAACGGAGATAAATAATTTTTTAAACGAGGGGAATTCAGATGAAAGAAAACAAATATGATGATAATATATTT
>CANRWA010000073.1 GCA_947643415.1 uncultured Clostridia bacterium
TTTCTCAACCTTCTTTCTTGGGATTACCTATATTTGAATTATACAGGAAGCTCCTATAAAATTCTTGTGATATAGAAATGTAGAGCGCTGGCTCTGCGTCTATTATACCTCAAATCCTTCAATCTTGTACCAGATATTTTTAATCTATCCACCATTTTGCAATCCGGCTGCTCCCATCCTTCTCCCACAGAATTAAAAATCTGGCTTTTCCCACACAATGTACGTTGCCGCCTTCACCATTAAGATACTCAGACACCACCAGTGCATCCCTGCCTTCATATTCCATACTGCATATATTATAAAAACCGCGGACATTTCCCCCAACCACACGGGGTTTCTCCGGTTCAAAAATATTCTCTGCTGCAAATTCAATTGTTTCATCCAAATAAGCACAATATGCGCTGTATGTATCTTTCACAGATTCCTGTGTAACACTAATCCCGATACACCTCTCATCATTCTTATATGTCTCAGAAGGGAAATCCATTCTTTCCATCGTATGATTTTTGTATTTTAACATTCTGAGACTCCAGTCCCCGGCAGCCCCATTGCCTGTTCCATGGGATTCAAACACAATCTCTGTATTCCCATCATTATCAAAATCCCCGGTCACCACATCCAGATCAAAAAAGAATGGATAATCTTCATCCTTGAAACAATACGCTGAGTCTTCATTCATATAAAAATAGATACAACCCTCTCCATAAAGATAAAATTCACCTTCTTGTATCATGGCTATCATATCTTTTTGTCCGTTTCCATCCAGATCCTCTATCAATAAATCCGTAAGCTCTCCGGTTCCATTCTGGAAAACATTATCTTCACAAAGCCTCTCATAATACTTCTCTGCCTCGCCCTTATCTAATCCCAACGTTTCTGTCATCTCATAGAATTTTTCTTCATTTAGTTCTGTTTTATCCTCTGTTATCCGGGTATCTTCTTCCTGCGCTTCTGTTTCTTTTTCTCCGCAGGCTGCCAATATGATGCCACAGCATATACTAATCCATACCAATATGATTCGCCTGTATTTTTTCACTTGTTTTCTCCGTTTGTCTGGTTATATTGTGCAAAAAAATTCCGTCACCTCTGCCTCCTCAAAAAGAATAGATATTTTTCAAAAGCATTGCTTACTTTTTCCGGGGCATTGCTTACTTTTCTGAAAATTGTAAACATAAAACCATCTCCAAATTCTTTCTCTAAACAGCAGTCTTAAATTCCTTTTCCACATAACAATGCTCATACCTGGAAATCATCTTATCTCCCTCAAAATCAAGTTCTATAATGTATGGCATCCAATCTATGATTCTTAAGAAATCATCACAGCCAAAACTGCGGTCATAGAAATGCAGTATGGTACTAAGCGCCGTCCCATGTGTTCCTATGACAATCTCTTTCCCCGGATGAATGTTCCGGCTGTGCGTGACGGACAAAATATATTTTTGTCATGGTGTGTCTCCTGTGCGAAATGTTTTCATGTTTTTGAAAATATTATTATAGCATATTATAAAAGCCACCGACACAACCATAGTAATCAGTTCCGCTAACGGAACCGCCGATACTTTCCCATTGGACAATGCTGTATAAAAAGCCGAGGCAAAGATATTAATTCCGCAAAACAGAAACCCAAATGAAAAAATCCCAAATCCCTCCCTGGCAATACCATAAACCGCTGTCCCTTCCGGCGCAAAATCTATTGCGTTCCATTTATAGATACTTTAGTCGATTTGACCTACGAATTTGTAATAGACGGTCAACTTCTGTTCTTTCACTCCGTTGACCATAACTGGATTGTGTACTTCTATCTTTTCTATCAGCGTATTCAATACCGTTGCAGTCAGTTTCTTCATTCCTGCGCACTGTGCAAGGCTCTCCGTAAACTGTTCCGCATTGGTAACAGCGGCAGACTTCGCTTTATGCTGTTTTTCCAGTTCCGACAGCTTTCCGCTGGAATAATCCTCGCACAGCCGGATATACATCTGGTCAAGTTCGGCGTTCCTCTTTTTGAGCCTGTCAATCTCCGCCTTTACCTTTTCCGACCGTTCTGCGCTGCTCTCGTTCATACTTAGAAGTACGTTGTTTATGAATTTTTCTTTGTCTTTCATTGCTCTCATTGCGTGCCTGTCAATGATGTCCTGCACTGTCCGCCACACTTCTTTTGTAACAACCGCCTCATGCACATCTTCCAGCATCTCCCTGTCCGCCCGCTGGATATATCCCCTGCCTCTGCACTTGAATGTCGGCTTTGAAGTGGTATGCACATACATTCCGCCTTTGTAAACGGGATTGCGCAGAATCCGTGTTATGACTTCCTGTTTCCAGTCATACCAGTAATCATCACTGCCCGTATCATGCTGTGAAAAAAACTCCTGCTTGTAATAGCTGGGCTTCGGGATTTTCCTCTCATAAAGCACTTTCCCGATACGGTTTGTCCCGTATCCTTCCAAGGCAAGACTGAATAACAGCCTGACAGTGGGTGCAGTTGTTTCATCAACGATTAAGTGGTTTTTGTCCTGCGGATCTTTCCTGTAACCAAATGGTGCGGTTGTTCCCATGAATTTACCTTCCAGCGCCCGTATATGCTTCCTACTTTTGACTTTTTTGGAAGTATCCCTCGAATAAAATTCATTCAGGATATTCTTAAAAGGCGTGATGTCAAGCCCTCCGTTCTGCTCGGAATCCACACCGTCATTGACTGCGATGTAACGGACATGGTGCTGTGGGAAAAATACCTCAATGTATGCGCCGCTTTCAAGATAATTCCTGCCAAGACGGGAGAGGTCTTTTGTTCCCGAATAACCGTCATCCACGTAGAAAGAATAAGCAGCTTTTCCTATTTCCCTCGCATATTTTTCCAAGATAGCTTTCTGGCTCTGGACACTCATGCTATCCCCGACATTCCCATCGTCCTGTGACAGTCTGCAATATAAAGCTGTGGTTTTTGTTCCGTTTCCTTTCATCTTCCTAGCTCCATAAAAGGGCGGAACACACTGTTAAACGAGATTTAGCACTTCCCAACGAAACGCCCGCTGGTGTGAGCTGCTGGAAGTACTTCTCGTTTTATTATAGCATGACCGCCCCCGAAAATTAAACCGTTTTTCCCATGATTTCCTTAATACTTTCTTTGACTGTTTCCTCATTGATTTTGCGGAAAGCGTCCTCCATGCTCTGACCGCCGAGATAGACACGCTCCACAACAATTCTTGTCGGATTTTCCCGTTTTTCTTTCCTGATTTTTTCTTATTTACCATTCAATTTCCTCCCTTATAAACGCAAAAAAGGCAATTACAAACTGTTACGTTCATAATTGCCTTTACGCTGTTTTGTTGCACTAAAAAAGATTACAAATTCCCTGTCACTTTCTCCCCTTCCATAATCAGATAAATCACATACAAGTGGCAGGTCATTACGCTGCCCACATCGGTATCGCACCGTCATTATATGACTGAATTTTAACCAAAATTCAGAACTATCATTATCACGGATATGCTTCATCGCCCCGCACAACTGCTGTGCATTTTGTCAGGTTTTTATCGCTCAATGCCTTTGCTTCAATGGATTGTTCTCTATTTCCTCACGTTCACTCCAAAAACAAATCAGAGCAGGCATATCATGGCGCACCTACATAGTGGCTACACATATCCTCACGTCCTGTATGTATTGCAATATTCAGTTTTTCATTCAGCTACAGTTCCAGCTTATATGCACCGTATTTCCGCAGGACACGTTCGAGAATTTTTTTATCCTCCCCCTCTGCCACATCATACATTTTTTTGAGCCTTTCCTGCTCTACGGGAGTGAGGGTATTGCTATATGGCTTGTAGCTGTCCATGATAAAAATTCCCCCGCCTTCCCCCGGCTTTGTGTATACGGGATACCCATATGAGAGGACTGAAACATCATGCAATATTTGTACGCAATGTAAGCTCTGCTTACATTAGTAACACCAAATTCCTGTGCCAGCTCCCTTGATGTAGTATGACCGCTGACCACAAGAATACTGATAATCTCCAATCTGCGGTCTGCGGCGGTCATTTTCATTCCCCTTCCACTCAGCCCCAGTTATATTCTAAATGGTAAATATGTAAAAAACCTTCCTATTTACAAAAACTTTTTCAAAATTTTTTAATAAAATCGGACGGTAATATCCGTATGAAGTTTTAGCAGCCTTAAAGGGAAACTGCCTTACAGACTAATCCTGGCTTACTGTCCATACTAGAACAGCAAGCACTGCCTGTGGACGTCCACAGACAGTTTTTTTACAAATTTTCCACGAATGGAAATCTGTAAAAATTGCTCATAAGGGGAAAATCCCCCTAACCCCCTTAACACTCCAAAATTCATAAATTACCTTGATAAAATATGAATTTTTTGTTTAAATTACATTCCTGCATGATATAGCACATTACCAAAAAACAGACCTCTTTTTTAGAAAAATAGTTTTCCAAATAACCGCTTTTGAAATAAGAAAACACTCCACATTTCCGTGAAGTGCAATCTGTATTTACTATCCGGTTTTTGCTGGAAATTCCTTCCCGTTTTTACTTCAATGCAAGACTTCTGTTACTTTTTACCATACACAAAATAGTATATATTGCAACTGCCAACTCTGTAATTGGCATAACCCACCATAGAAGTTTAGCACCAAACAGTGCAGGAAGCACAAACACTAATACACCACATAGAACCATGCCCCGTGCCATAGAAATAATCAATGCTGTTTTCGGCTGCATCACAGACTGGAAATAATAGGTTGCGAAAATATTCAACGGCAAAAGCAGATACGCAAGACCATAGACCTGCATAATACTGGGAGCAATCTGCAATACGCTGTCTGTCGGGGACATGAATACTTTCACAAAAGCATTTGGAAACAAAAAAACTGCTGCTGTCCATAGAACACCGAAGACCGCAACTGTCAACAGAGAATATTTCTGCGTTTCCCTGATGCGCTCTATATTATGCGCACTGTAGTTTTCAGAGATAATTGGCTGTGCAGCCTGCCCGACAGCATAAGTAAAGCATTGGACAAGACCAGAAACCTGGACAATAACCCCAAATACCGCCAGCGCATCCGAACCCAGATAATTCATAATCTGGCGGTTGAACAGCATCGCAATAATCCCCATCGCTATTTCTGAAACAAAGGTAGAACAGCCATTGAACACCAGCTCTTTTGTCTTATGAATACAATCATAGACACGGGACAGCCTGAGTGCATTTTTCCTGCTGAAAAAATGGGAGACCATAACCGCAATCGTCATTGTTACGCCAACCGCAGTCGCAAGGCCTGCGCCAAATATCCCCATGTCCAGCCCAAATACAAAATACAGATCTCCGAAAATATTGAAGCATCCGCCGCACAGAGTCGCAAAGGCTGCAAACCCCGGTGCATTATCGTTTCTAAGATAAGCGGCAAGCATTTGCGTGAACGGATACGCCGGAATCACGAACTGAATCGGGCGAAGATATGCCTTTGCCAAGGGCAGCAGAACATCATCCGCACCAAACAGGCGGAGCAGCTGGTCATCAAAAACAGTGAGTCCGATCCAGCAGATTACTGCTATCGTTGATGTAAGAAACAAGGACAAGGTAAAGCAAGCGTTTGCCTCGTCGGTCTTCCCCTGTGCCTTGTAATATGTATATTTGACAGAACCTCCGCTGCCGGTCAAAATCCCCAAGCTGTACAAAATTGTCCAGATCGGCGCCACAATAGACAATGCCGCCGTACCCTGCGGACCCTGATACTGGCCAACCACGGCAACATCCACCAGCCCGTATATACAGGAGATCATGGATCCTCCAAAGGCAGCGCCAAGATATTTAATATAGAGCTTTTTTATACTTCCCTGCGTTAAATTCTTTTCCAAAATAATCCTCTTTTCCTGACCAATATGCGAATTTGGACACAACCACAATATTTGTAATACGAACTTCGTTCATCTTATCTGAACTTACTCATTCGCCGGGACAGGCTGTCTGAGTATTTCGCAAGTAATTTCATTGCAAGTTCTCTTTCCGAAGCATCCAGATCCTCAAAGACTGCAATTTCTTCCGTAAGAACCAGATCAATCGTTTTTTCGGAAAACGCTTCACCCTTTTCTGTCAGCGTAACATACTTATGACGTTTGCCGTTGTAATCCCCGACCTCAATCAGGCCGTCTTCCACCATCTTTTTCAAAGCGGAATGGACAGTCTGTTTTGGCTGGAATATAAAATTACAGATATCTTTTTGGGTGACTTTTTCTTCCGACTGGCGTATGCAATACAATATCCAAAATGCACAATCAGATAGACCAAACGATTTGGCGACGGCCCGGTAGATTTCCTCAGAACCATTGATGGTTTCATTGAAGGCAGCAAGAACTTTTTTTGCTGTGTACATAACTTTTACTCCTTTCAGTCCGAAAACAGACTTATTTTATCCTATATTGCTCAGGATTTCAAGAGAATTCACAAAAAAATAACAATTTTCCGCAGAATTTAGCTTTACCATTCTCTACCCTGCCTGTTTCCTCTGCTCATCACTTGCTGTTCTCAACTTTTGATAAGGAACTGTTCAGAAATTACTTGTGACAAGGACGCCGCATAAATGTTCAGCTGCAAAGAAGGAAATCGCAGGCATAGCGGGCTATGTCAAGATTTTCTGATGTCGCAGATGGGAATTTAGACAAGTCAGATGCACAAGTTATTTTAAAAAGGACTGCATCTCGCAATCCCTTTTCTTTGTGTGTTCCTGCCCTGTATCTTGTTTGATGTGCCTATAACTGGCACGCTATATCACTTACCACGGGTGCTCCCAATATCATGGACAGTGCAAACACTACGAGTGACACTGCCACAATAAAGAAGATACATATCCTGAATATCTTTTTTAAACGCTGCCTGTCACCCACTTCATAGTTATAGCTGATCACTGGGGCAACACCCATGGAAAACCCTATGTACAGAGTGGTCAGCATAAATTGTGTGTAAATCATAATCGTAATTGCCGCAATTCCGTTTTCTCCCACCAATCCCATCATAACCATATTAAAGAAAAAGGTGGTGACTGCCGTTGCCATCTGACTTACCATTTCAGAAAAACCGTTAAAACAGCTTTCTGTCAAAACCCTGAAATCCAACCGTGGTTTCCGGAATCGCAGACCTTCTTTCTTTCGGATAAAAAAGCAGATGCCGGCCACTGTCGGTATCAGATACCCAATTCCCGTTCCAAGTGCCGAACCGCGAATCCCCATCTGTAAAGGAACCATAAAAATATAATCCAGCAGAATATTGACTGCCCCTGCGCTGACAGACAAAATCATTCCAAATCCGGGACGGCCGGCAGTGACAATCAGATTCTGGAAAAGAACTTGCAGAATCCCTGGCGGGGCAAATAAGAAAATAACAAACAAATATTCCCTGCAATAAGGAAACAGCAGACGGCTTGCCCAAGCTTCCAGATAATAGATTCTATGAAAATAATGCCTGCAACTGGAATCAACAGACCCAAAGTCATACCGGCACAAATGATTAATGTAAAATCCTGTGCCAGCGGATTTTCTTTTTCTTGTGCATGACTCATAATCCGTCTATCTCCTTCAGCTTTTCTCCTGGTAAAATCAGTCGTTGTGTCGGATAGCCATATTCCACAAGGAGCTCGGCCTCCACAAAACCAAGTCCTATGAACCGATTCCGAGCAATATATTCCTGTAACCGCGCCATATATGATTCTTCATCCAGATAAGGAAACCCGTCAACAACAAGCCTCACCAAACGCATCCATTGTGGAATGTCAGATGGGGCAGCCGGCATAATACGATGCTGGCAGGATGTCGATTTCTCAAATGTCATCGGATTTCTGTGCAAAATACATCTAGGCTGCAATGGATAAAATGTTTTCTCTTTCCGATACTGCCCCGGTGTTTTATTATACATTTCTTTGAAGATGGCCGTAAATGCCTGCTGGCTCTCATATCCGGCCGTCAAGGCAATCTCCATAACCGGTTTGTCAGAAAAAACAGGCAGCCTGGCCGCTTCTGTCAGTTTTCTGCGCTGTACAAATGCTCTTCCATATAATCTATCACGGTTATAATACTTTCAGTATTGTTCCTCATTCAGCCTCCTCCTTCTAGCTTGTATTATAACAAAAATACAGATTACGCTTTTCATGAATCTTGCGGTTTTACAAAAACAACTTGCAATATCTGACGAATATTGACCAATCCCCAGAATCATGCCATAATAAGTTCGTACGAAAAACCAAAAAGCAATTATCAGATTGGGGGATTTAAAATGTTTTGTGCCAATTGTGGAAAAGAAGTAAGCGCAGGTGACAAGTTCTGCGCCTATTGCGGTTCGCCTGTGCAGACCGCCTCATCTCCGGTTCCGCTTTCTCCAGAACCGTCCATGCACCCGATTCCAAAGAAGGCTGTTTCCCCGGTTCTTATCGGCGGTATATCTGCTGCCGTCCTGGCAGCCGCCGTTGTGGCCGGCAGCGTGTTTTACTTCACATCGAGGGACGATGTTGATGTGGAAGAAACGTCTGCTTCTTCAGAAAAGCGTGAAAAAAAGAAAGCTGACAAAAAGAAAGATACCCCCATATCTGAAATGGAAGAGGAAGAAGAAGTCCCTACCGTCTCTAAAACAGCCGAAACGCTCCAGAACTATCTGGAGACGGAACTGATACCCCAATATGGTACTGCCAATCTGGGCACGCAGATAAAAGAATTTGAGTATGACGACTCATACGATGACACATATTATTTCTGGACCGCCTCTGCCGGCCTGTCTGACGCCAAAATCTATGATCTTGACCAGGACGGAGATGAGGAACTGCTGGTCTTTCTTCTGACTAAAGAAGATATCACCTTGTATATTTACGAAGCCGAGGAGGACGAAGTCCGGCAGACTGCCGAATATACACAGAAACGATATTCCGACATGGATGGCTATGACATTTCCTGGTCACTGTTAACCGCCAACGGGACCCCCTATCTCTTCTTCTCTGAAAGTGGGTATGGCATCTTTTGGGATTATTCCACCACGAACGCCGGGCTGTATCATTATGACGGCAACAAACTTTATGCGCCTCTGCTTATCAAGCAGACACAGGGCGGCTCCTCGGATTTCATCCATACAGCTTACCAATACAACGCTGACGGAGAACTGCTGAACGAGGAAGTTGTTTTAGATGAGGACCCGGAGCATGAGTCAGACTGTACGTCAGAGTATTTTTGTCAACGTGTTGCCGAGCTTTTTGGCACATACGGGATTTCCCTGGACAGCGAAGCCTCCATACAGAAAAACCAGAGTATCTACCACGATATTGCCAAGGCCGACCAATATGAGACCCTCCTGCATCTGGAAATGTGTGGTGAGTCTTTCAATCAGGATGGTTCCTTTCTCACAACACTCCACTTTAATGATTTTGACAGCCCGTGGGCTGCCTACCAGCGTTTTCTCCGCCGGGAGGAAACTGTACAAATGCGGGAAGACGCATGGTACTACGGAGATCAGCAGAAAGAATGGACCCTGAACGATATCCGGGAGAAGATTATAAATGAATATACAAGCGAATACAATTCCGTCTATCCCAGTATAGAATATGCCTATTTGGACTGCGGCAATGACGGCGTGGAAGAGCTTGCCGTCCGCTTTGTGGGGCTTGACATTTACGCCCCGGATGATGACAGCGACCTTACCATGATCATCACCTGCAAAGATAACTCCCTTGAAGTCGTATATTCTTACGAAACGTGGGCCAGAAGCTATACATCGCCCTTATACCACGGTTGTTTCCCCAGCGGAGGTTCCGCCGGTGCAGGCGATCATCCCTTTGATATGCAGTATCTGGACGCAGACGGCAACCTTCATACCGTATACAATGCCGAGGCATTAGGCAACTGGTGGTTTAGAGATATAGAACCGGATATTTATGACTCTGTCTTTCGTTCCGTTGATCCAGACGCCGAGGTCACCCATTATGAGATAGACGGTGCAGACTACTATGTCATGCAGTCCTATGACACGGATATCGATTCTCTGTGCCAGGAATATATATCCCTGTGTGAACAGAAAGGGATGACCTTTGTCTCCGATGACGAAATCACCGAACTGATAGAGGCATACGCAGGCAGGCTGGGTATTGAGAGCGACTGGTTGTACGAGGATGAGTTGTCGTGGAATTACTGGTACTGATAATATAGATAAATTTCCCACTTATCTACACTTTTAAGATTCTAACCGGCAGGGCAGTCAGCTGAAAATTGCAGTTGAAAGTCCCTGCCTTTTGCTTTACATGTCTGCAAATCTTTACAATAAATTTCTTGACATAGTATTATTTATCCGTATAATTAAACCAAGAGTTTAATTATTGTGCGGAGGAACACCATATGGGACGAAGGAAAAAAGAGCCCCGAAGCGTACACCGGGAAAACATCGTGTCGGCGGCATCCACATTATTTCTGGAAAAAGGCATCTTCTCAACTTCCATGGATGATATAGCGAAGGCTGCCGGATACAGCAAGGCAACATTGTATGTGTATTTTGAAAATAAAGAGGAGATTGTCGGCATTTTAGTATTAAACAGCATGAAAAAACTTTATGACTACATATCCTCTGCGCTGATACAGCAGGAAACCACAAGAGCAAGATATGATCTTATCTGTCGGGGTTTAGTAGAATATCAGGAAGAATTTCCTTTTTATTTCAAGATGGTATTAGACAAAATCAATATTAATTTTGAGGATCATAACTATCTGCCGGAAGAACAAGAAACTTATCAGGTAGGCGAGGAAATCAACAAAAAGATAAAAGACTTCTTACTATCCGGCATGGAACTGGGCGATTTACGAAGCAATCTGGAAATCATGCCCGCCATATTTAACTTCTGGGGCATGCTCTCGGGAATCATCCAACTTGCCGTCAACAAAGAAGAATATATAAAAAAATCAATGAATTTATCAAAAGAACAGTTTCTGGAGTATGGCTTTTCTTTGGTTTACAATTCGATTGCGAGGTGCCCGGAATGAAATTATCCCCTAAAAGAATCCTTTTATCTATCGCAGTCCTGCTCTTTCTTATCGGTATGATCGTTACCGCGGTTTACCTCAAAAGCGTGGCAGACTATAAAAGAGCTGTAAAACAAACACCTTTCAGCGGCATAGATATTTCCGATGGCGTTTATGTCGGAGAATATGACGTCAATTTTATCTATGCCAAAGTGGAGGTAACGGTTCTAAACGGAACCCTCACTGACATTGCTATTCTGGAGCATAAAAACGAACGCGGACAGTCCGCGGAAATTGTCATAGACAGAATCCTTACAGAACAGAAAATTGATGTCGATGCGGTATCCGGTGCCACAAATTCAAGTATTGTTTTAAAGAAAGCCGTTGAAAATGCACTCAGCGGTGTATTGGGAACCTCCATATTGTTGTTAATCTTGTTATTGTGTTTTCAGTTTTTTCTGTTTACACCGTTTACAAATAGCTGAAAACCTTATTTTTCCTATATCATGCTGTAAACCCACCGTTTACAAAAGGGTAAACAGGCTTTGTAAACGGAATAAAAAAGAGTTTAAAATAATACCATACTTTACCCAAAAGGTGTCTGCACATTATCCGGCAATGGGGAAAATCCCTGGCTGTCAGTTTTATGTTTCCACCCCCTCTGCAATCCATACCTATCAAACCTGTGGGAACTGACTTTTTCCCACCCGTCAATGCAGGTGTTCATAATGCTGTTAATTTCCTTAATCTCCCATTGTTTCGGTTCTTCGTACTCATGCCGCAGCGCTTCTCTGTAAATCATCTCGCTGCATACATACTCGTCCGTACAGCCGTCCAGCCATGCCTGAATAATTCCAACCTTTGTATCTTCCGGCATAAACTGTTTCTGCATTTCCCTCAGATATTCTTCCATTTCCTTTGACAATTTCAGCTCATGCGAACAGTTCTTGTAGATTACCATTGCCTCCGCCCACGTCTGCACAATATATTCCCTCGACTCTTTTTCGTCCTCAAGGATATGTTTCTCCACACGCTCCTGATGAACCAGAACAGGCGCAAACCTTCTGTTCCCCGTCCTGTCCAGCGGAAGAAAATCAAGATTGTTTGATGTGCCGACAAAGATACACTGTCTTGGTCTGTCCTCCGCATAAGTCTGATATGGGATACGGTATGTTTCTTTCTGTCTGCTCAAAAATGATTTAATATCTTCAATGCTTTTTGCATTGACAGTGGCAAGCATTTCCGACATTTCAATAATCCAATGCCCCTGCATCTTGCTGTAAACATTTTCATCGTCCATGCGCTTCAAATCGTCTGTAAACCACTCATCATTCACAGCAAGAAAACGGAAGAATGTAGATTTTCCTGCGCCCTGACCACCCACAAGGCAGACCATAATCTCAAACTTACAGCCCGGCTCATAAATACGGTGTATCGCCGCCAGCATCAGAAGCCGCATGATTTCCCTTGTATACTTATTATCATCTGCGCCAAGATAGCGCGGGAGCAGGCTTGCAATCCGGCTTTTCCCGTCCCATTGCAGGTTTTCGAGAAATTCCCTGACAGGATGATAACTTTTCTCACTGGCTATAATACTGACAGCTTTGTTAATGGCTTTATCATTGGAAATGCCATAATTTGTTTCTATGTACCGCTGAATCTGGTACATATCCACATCTGTCATACAGCTTCCGTTCCGTTTCCATGACAGCGGCTTCACAATGTCGGTTTTATTTGTCAGCTCATTTTTACATATGGCATCTTTCAGCGCCGGATCTCTGTATAAAATAGTCATGCAGTTTTCAATAGAGGATTTGACATTTCCTTTCTGCGTTCTAGCAAGTGATTCCAGCACATCCTCCACTGTACTCATTTCCTCATCAAGCGCTTCCCCGACTGCATTCCATAATTCGTTTTCTGCCTGCGCAGACTTTTCCTGCAACTTCCTCCACCTTCTTTCTGTCTTTTAAAAATAACTCCTGCCTCTCTGAAACATCTCCCATGCACAGAATGTCAAGCCAATAGTTCATAACCGGCTCCGCATGAAGCATCTGCGCATAATCCTCTGAAAAAATAATGTCAGGCGGTTTTCCAATCAAGAAACGGTTTACACTGTCAAGCTCTGAAATACAGTTCTTCAATATGTCAACCGTCTGGTTACACCACTTTTCAAAACGTTTCCGAATATCTATTACTCTTTCACGTTCTGCTTTTTCCCTGCGGATGCGCTCTTTTTCCTGCACACCCAACTCCGTATTTCCCCTTGTGTCAACAGGCAGAGAAAAATCCTCTATCAGCTTTAACGCCGCATCATACTGTGACAATCCATACCTGCGGGAAACATAATCAATCGCATCTCCACCGACACCACAGGCAAAACAGTGATAATTCTTATCAATCTTCATGCTTGGGTGTCTGTCATCATGGAAAGGGCAACACGCTAAACCATTCCTTTTAACCTGCAAACCATAATATTCTGCCGCCTGCCTTGCTGTCAGATGTTCCTTTACCTCTGAAAAAATAGTCAATTTTACAGCTTTCCCTCCTTTTCATCCGGAAAAGCCTCTGTTATAATAAATCTGCAAATATATACAAAGAGGCTCGTCCTTTTTTGCACTCAGATTAAGTTGCTCCAACAACCTAATCTGTCTCCGAAATGCTCCTGTTTCCAGCAGGGGCATTTCCATTCTGCCTGATTTCTAATAACTGCTTTATCAACTCCAGCAGTAATTTCTCATCTTCCGTATTCTCATTTTTCAGATGTTCCAATATCTGTTCTAATACTTTTGCAACCCTGTTAGACATATAATTTCCGGCAGTTACCGTTACTTCCTGCCCTAATATGGCTTTTCGGTAATAATCTCCTTTAGGAAGTCCCGACAAGATAACCCTTGCTTCTACTTGTGCTTTTTCCTCATCACTCAGCCAAAAAGCGATTGTATTTCGCCGAAACCTCGCTTTACGCTTACACGCCACTTTCCTCACCCCTCTCCACCTTTCCTAGCCTGTCCGCAATTTTTATCTGCGCATCCATAGACTGATGACAATATGTTTCAATCGTAGTCGTAACTTTCCCATGCCCCAAACGCTTTGCGATCTCAACAGGACTGAATCCCATCTGCACGAGCATACTCGCATGGCTGTGTCTGGTACAATGGACAGTAATCTTTTTCACACCTGACAGCTTGATTCCACGTTCCATTTCATGCTCAAAGAAACTTTTTGT
This sequence comes from uncultured Clostridia bacterium, assembly GCA_947643415.1. Classification (GTDB taxonomy): domain Bacteria; phylum Bacillota; class Clostridia; order Lachnospirales; family Lachnospiraceae; genus Eubacterium_F. The sequence continues at coordinate 14,218 of CANRWA010000073.1, forward strand.
CCTACCTGCAAAAAGACGTGTGCCAGCCCTTGCCCGATAAAGCGTTGAAATATACTCTTTCACTACCTCCTGTAATTCCTTGTGTATGGTAATCACCCTTATGGAGCTTTCCGTTTTCGGAGCAGTAATCAAATCCTCTCCGTCAATCCTCGCAAGGGATTCATCAACGGTAATCGTGCCTTCCTCAAAATTTATGTCTTTTACCTGAAGAGCAAGCAGTTCTCCAAGACGCATCCCCGTCCAGAATAAAATCTGAAATGCAACCCATGAATCCTGCTTATCCATAATCGCATCCGAGAACTTCTGAAATTCCTCCAAAGTCCAGTACGGTCTTTCATCCGCCCTGCTCTTACCCATGCTTCCCGCTTTCCGGCATGGATTGGAGCGCAGATCATAAAAATTGACTGCGTAATTCAGAATTGCGCTGAGCTGGTTATGTATGGTTTTCAGATAAGTCGGCTTGAATCCTTTCTCCATCATTTCGCCCTGCCACTTTCTTATCATGGGTGCAGTGATTTCATTGATTGGCGTACTGCCAAAGTAAGGCAGAACCTTATCGTTCATCACATACTCTTTCTGCTTCATGGTTGTTTTACGCAGACGTTTTTCCATATCCGCCTTGTAAATCTCCCAAAAGTCAGCCAGCGTCATTGTCGGATCAGAGGACTGCTGCAACAGAAAGTGCGCATACCATTCTTCCGCTTCCTTCTTTGTTTTGAACCCTCTTTTCTGCGATTTCTTTTTCGCCCCCGTCCAATCCGTCCAACGGTACTGTATCCTCCAAGTGCCGTTTGGATCTTTCTTTGCACTGCAACTCATACAACTGCCTCCTTTGCCGCCCCGTACCATTTTTCTCTGAAATATGCTACGGGGATTTTCCCTGCGATTGTGAGAAAGCCTTGGGAAGATAATTCGCTGTTCATCTCCCGTAAAATCTTGTAGGACTTTCCCATGCTGATGCCGAGCATCGCCGCAATGTCTGCGGCATTGTAATAAAGTTTTTCGTTCATTTCTTTGCCTCTCTTTCCTATATTTGTTTCTGCTACGCAACATTTGTTTCTGCCGTGTTGTATATATATACTATCGCAACATTTGTTTCGTGTCAATATCTTTTTCTTTATTTTTTTCTCTTTATGTGGTATGCTATATTTATATCATTTCAATTTTGGAAGTTACTTTGCAGGAGGTCGTTATGACTGTTGGAGAAAATATAAGAAGAATTAGGCAGGAAAGAAACTTAACGCAAAAACAATTAGGGGAATTGGTTGGTGCAAGTGAAGCATATATACGTGCATACGAAAGCGGCAGACGTAACCCTAAGCCAAAATCTCTTGAAATATTAGCAAAGGCATTGGCAGTCAATGTTGAGGTATTAACTAACTCTGATTTTGACGGCATCAAAGCCATGCACAGACTTTTTCAAGTATTCCGGCAATATGACGGGCATTTATTTGAGTGTAAAGATCAGGACGGTAATGATGCGGTTGCTGTCAGCTTTGGCACACTTTCTTTGATGCGCTCATGGTGTGACCGCTATGAGGAATATATGAAGGAAGTGGAGAAGTGTAATTCTATTAAAGATGTGAAAAAGCGTGGGGAAGCATTGTTAAAAGCGGAGGCGGCTTTTAACCTTTGGATGGATATTTATCCAGAGTCGGAGCCGTTTGATTCTAATTTGAAGTTACAAAAGACACATGATGAGACTATGGATTATATTGGATTGAACCCCCAAAAATAATGCCATGAGAAAGGATATACAATGAATATTCTAGTTATTGGAAATGGCTTTGATTTAGCGCACGATTTGCCTACATCATATTCCGATGTTTTAAACTTCTTGCAAGCAATAAATATTACCTCTAAATGGCGTGGTGAAAAGAACGAATTTATAAACACACATCTTAGTAATAAAAATTTTAATAGTCATGTCTCCGATTACATCATAAACGCGTTTGATTCAAGAACGAAAAAAGGAAATAGTGCCTTTAAAAATTCTAATCCTATTATCCAAGAATTATATGATAACCTTGATAATAATATTTGGTATACATATTTATGGGACATTTATTCTATGGGGAAAATGAAGGGCATTAATTGGATTGATTTTGAAGGTGAAATAAGCCATATAATCGAACGAATTGACAAAGAGGAAGAAAATATATATCTTCCTTTTAGAAAGATAACCTCTGAAAAAGATGAAAAAATAAATATATTCTTTTCGAGGTTACCAATTGCACAATTTTATGAAAAAAACATTAGTTCCAATGAATATAATTCCACATTCCGTAATTTTTTAGATATATCATATTCTGATCTAAGACGTTTAGTTCGCTGTATTGAAATCTATCTTACTGAATGTGTTGAAACTATTCCTATCACAAAAATTGCACCCAATATTATGGAATTGACCATACATAAGGTATTGAATTTCAACTACACACATACATTTACCTCCCTATCAAGTCAAGTCTTTTTTCCTTATTTTTCAAGGAATTTTTAGT
>CANRWA010000074.1 GCA_947643415.1 uncultured Clostridia bacterium
CACAGATGGATATGCTGCTGCTGACAAATCCGGGCGGCGGTAAAAAGACCACATTTGCTAAAATTACTGCGGCTTCTTTGTTTGTGATCAGTGTGGCCATATGGTTTTCTGTTGTGGATTATATTGGCTTTGTGTATTTCTTCGGAACGGCGGAAGGAGGAAATCTTCCGCTGTATGCTGTCAGCAATTTCAGCATGGCTGCGGTAAACTGTAATTTGTGGCAATATGCGATCCTGTCCGCAGTGATAAAGGCAGTCGGCGTATGGACGATGAGCATGGTGTTTCTATTGATTTCCTTGTTTGGGCGTAATGCTCTTGTTCCGTTTGTCGCTGATTTTGGAGCAGCCCTGTGTTTCATTATTACAGGTGCGTCGCAGAGCTGTTTCAGCAATGCCTGGCTCAAGATTATAAACCCATATTCGCTGCTTGCTAACCGCATACTATTCAGCAAGACCGAGTTTATTGGTTTTGCAGGATATCCGGTACAAAGTTTCCAGGTAGCAATTATTTTTGCCATAATCGTAGGGGTGGTTTCCATAACGGCAATGATGATGTTTTCTAAAAGGAACTCTTATTGCCGGGAAAGGAGGATAAAATGTCTGGATTTATGTACGAAGTAAAAAAGATTATGCTCTGTCAAAGGGGGCTGTTCTATATTGCCCTTGTCCTGCTCTTTGGCACGGTCTGGCTTGCCTTGTCCGACAACCCTGTAGACATAGCAATGGAGCAGTATAAAAATGAATATGAATGGTATCTGGAAAAGGTAAACGGATACTGCACCGAGGAATCTTCCCTTTATCTGGAGCAGGAGGCGGAGCAGATTGCAAAAGCGAAGGAGAGGCAGAACAGCCTTTTGGAGAATTACTATGACGGGAAGATTAGTGAAAGTGAATACAAAAAAGAGAGCCGGGAAATAGAGAAGGTTCTGGAGCGTCAAAATGGATTTGAGGTCATCTATCAGCAGTATCTCTATATCTGCGAAAATGCGGGGAACCGCTGTTTTCTCCAGACAAACGGATGGATGGGGCTTCTTGGCAAAGGTACGCTTAATTTCATTCTCTTCCTTGGCATTTTGCTGATTGTTACGCCTGTTTTCTGTTCTGAGTACAGCTGCCAGATGGACACCCTGATCCTGACTGCAAGGGAGGGGCGAAAAAGCGCTCTGTATAAGCTGCTCATTACTACCACGGTTGTTCTTTTCCTGTCGCTTTGCATTTCGCTTATTGAATACGGGTTTTACAGATTCAAATACGGACTGCCGGATGGGGATTATCCGATTCAGAGTATCCGTTACTTTGCGGACAGCAGCAAGAGTATGTCGCTGTTGGAGGGATATGTATGGATAGGGCTGCTCCGGATGTTTGGTGGTGTGTTTCTTACGATACTACTGATGTTCATTTCCGTTTTGGCAAAAAAGTATGCGGTCACCCTGCTCACAGGTGCGGTGTCCGTGATCATTCCCTATATAGGCTTATCGAAAACCAGCATTTACCGTCTGCCCCTGCCGCTGCCGTTTCTGCTTGGAGCAGACTTTTTTGCAGGGGATATTGTTATGAGCGATGCCCTGACGGGCGATGAGAAAATTATTTTTGCGGAGGTTGGCACGGTTACGCTGTTGACCCTGCTCTTTGTATCCGTGCTTTTGTGTACTTTGGCCGTTGTCTGGATTTTGCGGCGCAATTCTAACAGGTGGCTGATGAAATCAGGGCAAAAGAAGCGTGGGGCGGCTTTCGCTGTCATGTTTGGCCTGGCATTGGCAGTGACGGGATGTGCAGACCGTGGAAAAACGGGAAGCGTTGTCTATAATTCATCGGCAGGCTATGACTGTATGGGATATGAAATCATACGGGATGCAGGGAATTTTGATTATTCTCTCAAAAATACTTCCACGGGGGAAACATATCCTTTAGCACGTTCCCCTATGTTTGGGGTATTTTCTGATGAAGAAGAAATACGTGCGTTTTATGTGTGTCCGCCATATCTGTATTACACCACATCGGTTATGGAAAGCTATGTCAACCGTGTAGGAAACTATAACAGCAATATAACGAAAGTGTCAGTGGTCGAGTTGGATCTGAATACCTTTGAGGAAAAAACAATCTTTGAGCAGATGACTAATTCCGGGCGTTCTCTTTTGGGCATTGACTACGAAACGGGGGATAAATGGAAGTTTCTGGATTTTCACCACGCTTTTTTCCTGAATGACGATAGCCTGTTTTTCATTGGCAATGATGGCATAACAAAAGTAGACCGGTATACCAGAAAAACTGTAAAGCTCGACATTCCTGCAAACGGAAATATTTCATTCGATGGGGAAAGCATCTTTTACAAAAATGAACAGGGGGTTTTAACAAGATATGACGTTTCCAGTAATGAAACTTACACTTATGAAAATATAGTTGCATATGATTTCTGTATGGATGAGCAGTCAATCTATTATGTTTCCAGGACGGACGGCGGAGGCTTGTATTCCTGCGGCAAGGACGGGAATAACAAGGAATTGATCAGTCATATACCTGCAATGTCTGTTACCTGTGATACAGGCAATATTTATGTGTTATCAAAAGAAAGTGGTGAGGAAATCGCTTTGCCAAAAAGCCATTGATTTATTCCAGATTGAGGAACAAATGCGGCAATGAACAGGAAACAATACGGAGAGAGGAAAAAACTCAGGAAGAGAAAGATAAAGCGGCTTATGATTGCGTATCTGCTGAGGACGATCGTCATACTGATACCAATTATAATGATGATACTTATGGTTTGCGGATGTCTTTACATATACGAGAGATTTACAAAGGAAGATGAAAAGGTAAATAAATACACGGATATATACACAGATAGAAACGCAGGCAACGATGTTGCTCCTGTGGCTTCAACAGAGAATAATGCCCCAGGGTTTTGTGTTGTCGTGGATGCAGGGCATGGGGGAAGTGACGGAGGCACTGTCAGCGGCAGGGCAGTAGAAAAGGATATTAACCTTTCAGTTGCGCTGAAGCTGAAAGCTATTCTGGAGAATGACAATATAGAAGTTATTCTGACCAGAAGCTCCGATGAAAATATGAGCCTTGCAGATCGTACTTCTGTTGCAAATGACTCCAATGCAGATTTTTTTATCAGTCTTCATTGCAATTACTATGAGAAGGATGCCCAGATAGCGGGTTTGGAATGTTATTACAACAATTCAAATGCCACATATAAAAAAGAGAAAAATTCTAACAGAAAATCATCTATAAAAATCCCATAGAAGCAAGCTCCTCTTTTCCTTTATCTCTCCCCACCCCCTCCCAATGCTGGAAAATTCGCAGTAAAAACTTAATGGATAAATGATAAGAGGGCAGAGGTAAGTCTTGCTTTTTGAGACTATTTGGTGTAGTCTGCAATAGAGACCACAATAAATAGTCTGTAAAAGGAAAAGAAGACACATGGCAGAAATACAATTAGGCGTTATTGAGGCACGATATGCAGATATGATTTGGGCACATGAGCCGGTTACTTCATCTGAACTGGTAAAAATGTCAGCGGTAGAATTTAACTGGAAGAGAACCACGGCACATAATGTATTGCGTAGATTAATAGATAAAGGGTTATTCCGTAATGAAAACGGAGTGGTAACTGCCGTGATTTCCAGAGAAGAATTCTATTCTATGCAGAGCAGACAATATGTGGAAGAAACTTTTGCAGGTTCTCTTCCGGCATTTATCGCGGCATTTATGCAGGGGTCCCGGATCACAGCGGAGGAAGCAGAGGCAATCCGCAGGATGATTGAAAGGGCAGAGGAGTAAAGGATATGGGTGCTGTTTTTTTGAAATTATTAAATATGAGCATTACGGCCGGATGGTTGATAATGGCGGTTTTATGTGTCAGGCTGTTATTTCTAAAAGTTTCCAAACGGGTGAATTGCCTGTTATGGGGAATCGTAGCGATCAGGCTGATCTGTCCGTTTTCCATTGAAAGTCCGTTCAGTATAGTGCCAAGTGCAGAACCTATAAAATCCAGTACAGTTGTGGAAGGAAAAGTGCAGAATTATATACCGTCCATAGACAGCCGCCTGACAATTGTTGAAAATACGATAAACCCAATGCTGACAGAAACTTTTGCGTATCATGAATCCAATAGTGTGGCGCCCTTGCAGATCGTTACATATGTGGTCGGTCTTGTCTGGGGCGGCGGTATGGTTCTTTTGATAATTGGGGCAATAGGAAGTGCCGGAAAGCTGCATAAACTTGTAAGAGAAGCTGTACGCATCAGGGATAATATTTATATTTGTGATGCTGTAAAATCACCATTTGTTTTGGGGATTGTAAGGCCAAGAGTTTATCTTCCTTCTGCCCTGAGCGGGGCACAGATGCCTTATATCCTGGCACATGAATCTGCGCATCTGCAAAGAAAAGATCATTGGTGGAAAGTGCTGGGTTATTTATTGTTGTGTATCTATTGGTTTCATCCTCTTTGTTGGTTGTCATATTCTCTGTTCTGCAAGGACATTGAACTGGCATGTGATGAAAAAGCAGCCAAAGATATGACATTTCAAGAGAAAAAAGAGTATTCTAAAGTGTTGTTATCCTGTGCACGACCAAGGAGCCTGATCATGGTGTGTCCGCTGGCCTTTGGAGAAGTGGGAGTAAGGAAAAGAGTGAAATCCGTATTGCGTTATAAAAAGCCGGCATTATGGGTTCTTGCGGCAGCGGCAGTGGTATTAGTAATATTGGCGGTATGTTTTTTGACGAATCCCACAAAAGAGTATCAGATTAGAATTACAATACCTGCTGGAAGTACAGAACCTGTTTGTTATTCGGATGAGGAAATCAGTCCCAAAGGGAATACACTTATATTTTATGCCGGTGAAGGACTTGGGGATACGGAAATTAAATTGCTTCCGATAGAGGTCAGGGAAGAAAACGCTTACGATGAAACCACCTATATCACACCGGGGATACCTGTGAAAATGGATGTGGAAAAAGGTGCATGGTTTAAAATAGGTGTGAACGTACAGAATTCAACAGATGAAAATAAGTATGTATATATATCTGTAAGGAATGTGGAAGTGCGAATTGCTTCTTCAGATGAAGCTAAGGATAGCAGTCTGTTTTCGGAGCAGATGCCAAGTGGGGAAGATGCTGCACAACAGGAAATGCCGGCAGAAAACGACACGATACAGGATATCATGCTTTATGAACAGCCGGAAGCTGACAAGGTATGTATCAAAGTGCAGCCTTCCATGATAAGAGAATACGCCTATTATTATTATATTCCTACAGACCAGGACCAGGAATGGCTGTCGGCACAAGTAGAGGCACTGGATCTGGAAGGGAAACCGTTTGACAAACGATGGGAAGGTCATAAAGAAAAAGGCTGGCAGATTATTTATAATGACATAGAAATAAGAGCGTTTGAAGAAGGGTACTTATATTACATATATGATGATGAAAATGGTATGATGGAGTGCTTGATAGAAGCGCCTAAGCTGTGCGATTATATACAGATCATGTTAATGGAAAAGGCAGGTTATCAACAGTACGATGTTTCCCAGATAAAAGATATTGTATCCGCTAAGTTAGATGTTAAGTCCACTTTTACCGGCGGGCAGTTTTATAGTCAGACCATAACAGACGCAGAGACGCTGCAAAAGTTTGAAGAGTGGTTTCGTAATGCGGAATATATATATGGAGGAACAGAGTGTGGAACACAATGTGCCTGTTTGGAATTGACGTTGGCAAACGGGGATGTAGTGAAACTGTCTATGGCGACAGACAGCTGCCCGAATTTTCATATAAATGGAGTTGCCTATGATTATCGTCCGGTTTCAGATTGGGATAATAGTGAGTTTTATAAATGTTTCGATGAAATACCGTATATTTGTGGTGCGGGTATGGGAGAGATAAAAAAGGGCGGTCAGATATAAACTGTATTAGTCAGTGCGGAGGAATCTCATTGTAAGAACGGCTGTTTTGTGCTACCATAAACACATAAACAAGTCTTCGGACAAAGAAAGGATGACGGTGACATGACGCTGATGAAAGAAAAGGCGGTTCAAATGATACGACGTATGCCGGAAGACGAATTTGTGAAATTACTATGAGGTGAGCCTGAAAATAAATAATATGAAAAGGTATGGGGAGCAGGAAGCCTTATCAGTGATAGGATGCCCTGCTCTTTTAATATCTGTAAATGAGGTGGAACGAATGAGGAAAAATGATGCAAAAATGATGCATTTGGCATGTATAATAGCATTATAACAGGAGGACGCAAGTCAAAGCGCTTGCCGTGACAAGACATTATGAGCTCACAAAAGAAGAAAAGAAAACAGAAGAAGCAGCAATATAGGAAGCAACAGCAGAAGCAGCAACAGAAAAAACAGCAGCAAAAAAGGCGGCAACAGCAGAAGCAGGCGGTACAATCCGTACAGGCACCTATAGCACAGCCGATACAGACACCTGTAAAACAGCCGGTACAGAAACAGAAACGGGCACAGGAGGCAGTGCAGACTGTCAAAAAGAAATCCCTTGCGGCAAAAGTGAAAGCCTTTTGGTCACAAGGCTCTATACGGCTGGCTGTTTTTCTGTCTCTTTCGTGCTTTTATATGGAGCTTGTTTTCAAGCTGTCAGTCGAAACAATACATACCGGAAGTTCCTTTGTATTTCTGGCTTTATTCTCCCTTTGTACAGGGGTGGTTGTTTCAGGTATTATTTCGCTGCTGCCGAGAAAAACAGTGCAGATTCTGGCACCATGCTGTCTGGGATTTTCAGCCCTCATTTTCATTGTGGAATTTCTGGTGTACAGACAGTTTAAGGTGGCATATGACTTAAACACCATATTGAACGCCGCAACTGACGCACTGGGCGGATTTGGTGCTGACATCAGGCGGCTGATCTTCTGCTTTGATGGAATCAGTCATATTACGCTTCTTTTGCTGCCGCTTATCCTGTGGTTTGTGTTAAGAAAAAAGATAATAGGGCAGTTACCCCCAAAGGGTATTTGTCGGGGAATTACAGGGCAGAGAGTTTATTTTTCTCTGGCACATCTGGCTGGGGGAGCGGTCTGTTATGGAGCAGCTTTGTTCCTTATTTTAGGCTGTGGCCTGCATAAGGACATTTATACAAATCAATATAATTTTGAGTCGGCAGTCATGCAGTTTGGGCTGGGTGAGGGGCTGTGTCTGGATATACGGAATCTTGTTTCATCCAAAACAGCTGCGCAAGTCTTTGAAAGCACGGATGTGCAATTGGTGCAGGACACAGTGGGTACATCTTCGGAAGACAGTCTTATGAGCGGTAAGGAGGAAACTGTATCCGATAGTAAGACCATCGTACAGGCAAAAGAGGCTGCCAGCGCACAGGAGGTAGTCGTACTGGAAGAGGGGGCATCCCAAAGCACGGAAACTGTGCAGGAAGATGAGGCGGTAACACCGGTTGTATATGGTCAGAGTGTGTTGTCCTCTGTTGATTTTGCTGCGCTTGCTGCCGAAGATGGGAACAACTGTGCCGATATTGATGCTTATGTCTCTACGCTCACACCGTCAGGCCAAAATGCCTATACAGGTTCTTTTGCGGGGAAAAACCTGATTTTGATCTGTGCGGAGGCATTTTCGGGCTTTCTTATTGACCCGGAACTTACACCGACACTTTACAGGCTTTCCACAAAGGGCATTAATTTCAATGACTATTATCAGCAGTCCATTGCCGGTACAACCGGAGGTGAATATCAGCTTTTATTCGGTTTGCTTCCGACTTCCGGCGGAAGTTCTGTTAAGGAGATTACGAAGAATGGAACGCATACCAATATAGGCGCGCTTTTAAATGAGAAGGGGTACTTCGGTATGGCTTTTCACAACAGTACCTACACTTATTACGATCGGCATGAAACGCATACAAAGCTGGGCTACAGTGGGGGATATATGGGAGTGGGAAATGGTCTTGAAGAGCTTATCAGCCCGAAATGGCCGGCGAGCGATTTGGAATTGATGCAGGAAACTCTGCCAATGTACATTGACAAACAGCCTTTTAATGCATATTACATGACGGTAAGCGGTCACAGTCTATACACTTTTGACAAAAATGCCATGTCAAGTGACAATAAAGATGCCGTAGACGCATGGTGCGAAAAGAAAAATCTTTCCTATACGGAGCCTGTACGTGCTTATATTGCGGCGAACCTTGAGCTTGAAAAGGCGGTGACTTATCTGGTGGAAACCCTGGAAGAAGAAGGGATTGCAAATGACACAGTCATCTGTATCGCGCCGGATCATTTTCCCTATGGGTTGGATGCGGATGCTTCCCTGGGAAATATGCCATATCTATCTGAATTATATGGTTATCCGGTGAACACCTATGAGGAACGGGACAGAAGCCGGGCTATTATCTGGTGTGGGGCGCTTGAAGAGAATGAGCCGATCATTGTTGATACGCCAGTCTCTTCCGTGGACATGCTTCCGACATTGTGCAATCTCTTTGGGGTGGAATGGGATTCCAGGCTTTATGTGGGAAGGGATGTGCTCTCAGATGCTCTCCCGCTTGTCTTCTTTGGAAATTATGACTGGAAGACCGACTTAGGGCATTATAGCGCAACGAAGAATACTTTCACGCCGAAAGATGAAAATGCCGTTATTCCGGAAGATTATGTAAAGCAGATATCCAGTATCGTGAGAAACAGAATGACATTTGCCAAGTCCGTGCTCAGCCATGATTATTATACGCATGTTTATGAGGCGGCGTCGGGGGCGGAATGATGGGAAAAGAAAACAGACTGGGGGACAGGCAGTGAATGTAAGAAGTTATGAATATGAATCCCTGCTCTATGATGCAGGGGAAACAGGCGGTGCATACGTTATTTTCCCCTATGATATCAGGAAAGAGTTTGGGCGGGGAAGGGTGAAGGTACACGCCACATTTGACGGGGAGCCGTATGATGGCAGTGTTGTTAATATGGGAGTAAAGAATGATGACGGAAGCGTGTGTTATATTATAGGCGTGCGTAAAGATATCCGTTCCCGGATAGGGAAGCGGCCGGGGGACAAAGTGCGGGTGACAGTCAGGGAACGGGAATGAGGCAGGAGGGATGAAGGGTGTGGACATGTCCAAAATGCGGGCGTACCTTTAAAAGGCAGGAACAGAGCCATTACTGTGGGAAAGCGCCGGAAACGGTGGATGAATATATTGCGGCACAGCCGGAAGAGGTACAGGAGTATCTGAAGAAAATAAGAGAAGCGATTTGCGCAGCACTGCCGGAGGCGGAGGAGAGGATTTCATGGAGTATGCCGACTTTCTGGAGCAAGCATAATATTATTCAGTTTGCCGGGTTTAAGAAACATGCTGGCTTGTATCCAGGGCCGGAGGCTGTTCTGGAGTTTTCCGAACGTCTGAAAGAATACAAGACCAGTAAGGGGACGATACAGCTTCCATACAGCAGACCGGTTCCGATAGAGCTGATTTCTGATATTGCCAGATGGTGTTATGAGACAGGGAATCACCCGTAAGATTAAGAAAGTTTTGGAAGGTGTGGAGAATGGAACAGGATGTATTATGTTTTTTTGACAGGAAGCCGGAGGCATTGCCGCTGTATGAGACTTTTGAGCAAAAAGTTTTTTCGGAGTTGGACGGCGTCAAGGTAAAAGTACAGAAAACGCAGATTGCTTTTTCCAACAGACACAATTTTGCTTTCATTTCATTCCTGCCGGTGCGGAAAGCAAAGGACCGGCCTGTGGTTTATATTGTTGTGACTTTCGGGTTGGGATACCGTTTAGAGTCCCCGCGCATAGATGCGGCGGTGGAGCCGTATCCCGGACGTTTTACTCATCATGTCCTGGTCTCCGGGACAGGAGAGATTGATGATGAATTGATGGGCTGGGTAAAGGAAGCGGCTGTCTTTTCGGCCGGAAAACGCTGAATTATGGAGCATGAGGTGTAGTTTATGGAAAATGAGAAAATATATCAGATGGATTTTTCAAAAGTTTATTATCTGCTTGTCAATAAAGCGGAGAGAAAGGGACGGACAAGGCAGGAGGTTGACGAGGTAATTCGATGGCTTACAGGGTACAGCCAGCCGGAACTGGAGGGGATGCTGGAAAGGCCGGTGCCTTATGAGGTTTTCTTCCGGGATGCTCCGGAACCCAATGAAAACAGGCGGCTGATCAAAGGTGTGGTCTGTGGCGTCAGGGTGGAAGATGTCAAAGAGCCTCTGATGCAGGAGATACGCTATCTGGATAAGCTGGTTGATGAGCTTGCCAGGGGGAAGACTATGGATAAGATACTGCGTAAATAAAACAGGACATCAGGCTGATGTATGGCATCTCCCCGGAGGTGCCTTATTTATGCAGTTTTAAGGTGTCTTTTTCGTATGAATTCTGCCAATCAGGGCAGAGGTATGTCTCACTCCATGCCATCATGGTCTGTAAGACGGGAATGAAGCTCTCCCCGAACCGTTGGACTTTGTAAAAGAACACATACCATAAGATAAGGATTTTCCATTTGCCGCCGATCACGGACTGGAGTCTGCCCATCGGGACGGAGAGTGGTGACGATGACACGCTTGCTTTGGCGGGAAAAGGGTACACGGCGGCTGACATACTGGAGCAGTGCCGGAAGCTTTTACCCGGTTACCGCCTATCTGCCAAAAGAGAGAATAGCTTTTGAGAGTATGCAGGTGTCGGAAATATACAATATAACAATTCCTGTATGTTGTATAATAAAGGCTAGGATTATATAACATGAGGGGTGTTTTATTGTTTGAATTTTCATCACCAAAGGAGGCATGTATATGAACACAAAAGAAACCATTTTAACCCGCGCGGCACAGGGAAACCGTCCGGGTCGATGGTGATGAGCGTGCCAAAGCTGTCCTTGTCCTGACGCAACGTACGCTGCGCAATAATTTCAGATAGGATTTTAAAATATCAAATAGGAAATCAGACGGAAAAGGAATATGTATGCAATGAATGTAGAAAATCTTGCATTTCTGATGAACAGATGAATTGGCCGGAATAGGGAGGGCATATGAGAGTATTATTAACATCGGCGGGTTTGGAAACGGAAGAAATCAAAAAGTACTTTATGGATATGACAGGGAAAGATATGTCTGTAGTAAAAGCACTATTTATCCCTGCGGCGGCAATACACAGTATTTACTTGAAAGAATCAATGCCACAAGATTTAATAAATCCTTGCTGGCGTATATCAATGACAATGGCCTGGTAATCGGGGTAAGTGCCGGAAGCCTTATTTTTTCCAATAATTTAGAGAATAATCTGGGGTTGATAGATACAAAATTGAAGCAACTATATTTTATGTTGAAGGAGGCGTTGTAGTTGATGCTTGGGAGTAAGAAATAAATAATAGTCCAATAAGCACAACTGTATCTACAAGTAGAACAGTAACTACACTTTTTATTAAACCATATACAAACATTATAGAAAACACCTCTACTGACAGAGCAATAAAACATAAATAGTTTGATAAATATTCTGTTATAAGTTCTCCGTAGATATAGTTCATTAAAAATCTCACATAGATAACTGGTCTTAGCAAAATACGGATACAGATACAAGCTAATGGACTAACTGTGGCAATGCATAGAGGAGGTGTCACTTTTTTAACATATAGATAAGTCAGAGGTATGTATCACTGATTGGGCGGGCCGAAAGCCCCAGGTTCACCGAACGGCGGGGAATTTCCCCGCTGTTTTTAGGAAAATTTCCGCTCAGTGTGTGACTTTAAAAAGAACTACTACTATATTGTATTCCATTGGTTCGTATATTATAATTGAATCATTCAGAGGTTATTTGAAAGAAATTTACGGCAGAACCATTACAGTGATGCATGTGCAGGTTTCAAAGGAAGCCATGGGGTATGTATCAATGGAGGAAATTATGGCAAAGATACCAGAAGAGAAAGCGGAAGCAACCCGTGCGGAAAAAGTCCAGAGACTGACGAAAGAAGCAGGAGAATATCTTAAGGCAAACCAGAAGCACTATCAAGAAGTCCTTGAGGATATTGATCAGACAGTGAAACAGATTTTCTCTGAGAAGAAGGGCTGGACAGTTCATGGAAGAGTAAAAAGTGCCGGAAGCCTTCAGGAAAAGATTTTGCGAAAAGGATATTATAAGAATTATGAAAATGGTGCAATGATTATAGAGAATCTTCCGGATCTTATCGGCGTCAGGATACAGTGCCTTCTGAACCAGGAAGAGAAGATTGCCTATGAGATGCTGCAAGAGAAGAGAATATCAATGGAAGAGTCTGGATGCTCGGTTTATCAGACAGTGAATGGCGTTAAAATGGTCCTGCTTTTGCAGAATCAGCCTGAAAAGCAGAAAAATGGTCATGATATTTATCGGATTGAGGGAAGATACTACGAAGCAGAGCAAAGTAAGCCGATTCACTTTGAGATGCAGATTAAATCCATGGTTCATTCCTTTTGGGGAGAACTGGAACATTCCATGTTCTATAAGAATTATGACTACTTTATATCGCAGAAAATCCTGACCCAGAGCATGGATAATATTCTGGCCGAGTTGGATTTGATCGATAAGGAAATGGAAGGGTTGCAGAATCATTTCTCATGTAATGAATCTGACCGTGTCAACGAGTTCAAGGGTGTAAGTGTTTCTGTTATCCAGAGGGGATATCAGGATAAATTTAATAAACTAAATGATTGCAAGATGGATTTACGGGCCGCTTATTGGCTGATTGTGGAAATCAAGTTTAATAATACAAGAAATGTGGAAAAAGCAGCGCAGGAGCTGGGTGAAATGATTCGGCAATGCGAGAATACAGATCTTGACAGCGCACGGAAAATGATCCCGGATAAATTAGATGATAAATATATCAGCCAAGATATAAAATGGTGTGCTGAATGGCTTGATAAACTGGTAAAGGAAAATGTTTATTGGGAAGCTTTTTTCTGTATCTATGCCACGTTAAAACAGGATGCGTATTTTGGATATAACGATTGGGTTGGAGATATCGGCAGGCGGCTGCAACGTTTAAAAATCCTGAACTATTTTGCGGCGGATTTTCCAGAGGATGATTTTTCAAAGAGTATTCGGTATGCATTGATCTTTGGTTCCCATGGGAAACTGGAATATTTCATGGAGGAGAAGAAGCTTAAACTGATTCAGGAAAAGATTTCTGAGGCATTGAGAGGAAGCATTTTTGAGAAGTATGAACAGGGGGGCGGGCAGGAGAATTTTGATAAGGAGAGTGCATTGAAAAGCGTCTTTTGCTGGACAATGTGCCTGATTGATTTTATGCTGAATGGTTATATTATGCGGAAGGATGTTGAGGAACTTGAGGGATGTCTGGTCAAAGAAAACATTTTTCCGATTGATATTGGAGGAGAGCAGATTTCGGAATGTTTTGGCAAATCAGAGAAATTGTCAGGGCGGAAGGCAGAGGAAATATGTAAGAAATTATTTGGCTGGGAGGAAGAAAAATGACGATTCAGAACGCGATCAGCATCCAACAGGGATGCCATACAATGTATATTTTTAAGCTTCCAACAGAAGAACTGCTATCCAATTATACGATATCAAGCTATGATTCGGCGCAGGAGACCGGCTATCAGAGACCGCCTGTGGAATCCCATTATAAGAAAATAGCAAGATATCTTGTTGCCGGCGGTTCCGGACAGATTCTGCCGGTGTCAATCATTGCGGCGGCATCACAGCAGGATATATCTTATCAGGGAAACGTGCTTACGATTACAGACAAGCTGCGGATTGTTGATGGACAGCATAGGATTAAGGCGATTGAATATCTGCGGGATGCAAAGGATCCCCAATATAGGAATAAATATGATGAGCTTGTCAGGCACTATGAATTTCCGGTCATCCTCCTAGTATCAGATGAAATTGACAGTGCCCTGGAAATAGATACTTTTATTAATATTAACAGCAAGGGAAAGCGTGTGAGTACGAATCTGGCGCGGGAACTTCGTGAGAAAAAAATGCAGGCTGATCTGGGAAAACATGAAGTGGAACTGAGCAGGGAGTCTTATGAAAATCTTGCAACGCAGGTTGTGAAGCTTTTAGCCCATGATCAGGACTCCATGTGGTATGACCGTATTCAAATGGGGGATGAATTGGGTTTACAGAAACCGGTATCCATCGGAACCTTTGCCAGATCACTGAAAAAGATAACTACAATGGTTACGGATATGACGGTGGCAGGAGAAAAGGTTATCTCGGAAGAACAGGCGGGAAAGGCCGCTGCATTGACGAAAGACGCGGTTGAGCAATTGTGGAGAGCGGTACAGAAGCGCTGGCCGGAGTGCTTTAATGAACCGAAGCAGTATAATCTGCTAAGAGGTTTGGGAGTATCTGTTATGCACCGCCTGTTTGAAAGCTGTATTCCAAAGAAACCGTATTCTGATCCGCAGAAAATGCTTGGGGATGCACAGGAGTCTTTTGTAAAGTATCTTGGTAAAACAGATGTTGAGGCCGAAGAGTGGATGATTGGCAGCACATTTACCGGTTTTTCTTCCGAGCAGGGATATGGAATTATTGTGAGTATACTGCGGGGAGAAAAGGAACTTAGTGGGTTAGATGATTGATGAGGATAAATGAAAAAGAGCCGATTAGGGCTCTTTTTTCTTATCAATTGGGTTTTCCTGTTTTACAGAAAATAACCCAAAACCATCTGCAAAATGAAGATATTTTACAAGACGCAGGGAAAAAGAAGCGGTAAAATGACTCTTGAAAAGTTTCCAATTTGAAATCGGAGGGAATCCCAGTGAAGAAAGAAACAAGGACCATAGTATATGATGACGAACTGCGGATGGAGGCATACCGTTTGGAAGGAATCGTACAGCCGTTTCCCAACCATTTCCATGAGCATTATGTGATCGGATTTGTGGAAGATGGAAAGCGGACGCTTTCCTGTAGAAACAGGGAGTATAGCATAGAGAAGGGGAGTGTCATACTTTTCAATCCGGGGGATAACCATGCCTGCGTACAGAGTGACGAGGGGACATTTGATTACCGGGGTTTTAATATCTCAAAAGAGATTATGCTTAATCTGGCAGAGGAAGTTACGGGGAAACGGGAGCTTCCGGGATTTTCCCCAAATGTTATCCATGATGAGGAAGCCGCCTGCCGCCTGCGCCTGCTGCACGAGATAATCATGAAAGGGACGGGAGGGTTTCAGAAGGAGGAAGGTTTGCTGTTTCTGCTTTCGTACCTTGTTCAGAATTATGGGAAACCTTTTGAAGGCTGTATTCCGAAGTGCCGACAGGAGATTGAAAAAGCCTGTGAATATATGAAAGCGCATTTTACGGAGCGCATTTATTTAGACCAGATATGCCGCCATGCGGGGCTTAGCAAGTCAACGCTGCTGCGTGCCTTTACAAAAGAAAAAGGAGTTACGCCCTACCGCTATCTTGAGACAATCCGCATCCATGAGGCCAAAAAGCTGTTGTCGGAGGGGGTGTCACCCGGGGAGGCAGCTGTAAGGACAGGGTTCTCAGACCAGAGCCACTTTACGAATTATTTCAATCAGTTTCTGGGACTTGCACCGGGGACTTATCGTGAAATATTCTCGGAATAACCGTCCGCAAAGCGGGTTTGCTGCAAGCAATATTTTTCCCATGTTTTGTGAGGTAAAGGAGTGAGGTAACGAATGGGAAATAAGAGATTGGCAGGGCATTTGGCGGCACTGTTTACAATCATTATCTGGGGAACGACATTCATATCCACCAAAGTCCTGCTTATGGATTTTAAGCCGGTGGAAATATTGTTCTTCCGTTTTATCATCGGGTATGCAGCATTGCTTTTGGTATGTCCGCACCGTATGAAAGGCGTGGGGCACAGACAGGAAGTGACTTTTGTGCTGGCAGGCTTAAGCGGCATATGTTTATATTATCTGCTGGAGAATATCGCACTTACATACACGATGGCGTCCAATGTGGGAGTCATTATCTCAGTTGCGCCGTTTTTCACGGCGATTTTGTCACGTTTCTTCCTGCAATCGGAAGGGAGGCTCAGAGCAAATTTTTTCATAGGCTTTGTGGTGGCGATGGCGGGCGTCGCCATGATCAGTTTTAACGGCTCCAGACTGGAACTGAACCCGGCGGGCGATGTGCTGGCAGTTCTTGCAGCTTTTGTGTGGGCGTGCTATTCCATACTGACAAGGAAGATTAGCAGCTTCGGCTATCCGGTCATTCTCACCACACGGAGGACGTTTTTTTACGGTATCCTGTTTATGGTTCCGACATTTTTCCTTTTTGATGGGGAAATGGAACTGAAACGGTTTGCGGATATGACACATCTGCTCAATATCCTGTATCTGGGACTGGGAGCATCGGCCCTTTGTTTTGTCACATGGAATCTTGCGGTAAAGGTGCTTGGTGCGGTTAAGACCAGCGTTTATATTTACATGGTTCCCGTCATAACGGTGGTGACTTCTGTGCTGGTGTTGCAGGAGCCGGTGACATGGGTTTCTGTTATGGGGACGGTTCTGGCGGTTGCGGGGCTTTTCCTTTCCGAACATAACGGGAAGGGCGTAGCAACGGGGAAGGAGCTGCGATAAAAACGGAGGAGAAATCTTTTCAAAAACAGGAGACCAGCTATGAAAAGTCAAGCCTAAATTAACAAAAAATTTCTTTT
>CANRWA010000075.1 GCA_947643415.1 uncultured Clostridia bacterium
ATAGGTGAGTATTTTGCCACCCTCGACCGACTCATCACCCTTCACCAGCGTAAGTAAAAAAATTAAAAAAGAGGAATTTTACAATATAAAATCAAAAAATGATTAGCAAAGGAGACAGAAGATGCCAGAATTAGAATCTTTAATTGAACAGAAACTAATCGATCAGTTAGCATATGGGGATTCCCAGTGGACTTACAGGCAGGATTTAAAGACAGAGGAGGATCTTTGGAAAAATTTCAGATATATTCTGGAACAAAATAACAAGGAACGTTTAAATGGTACTTCTCTATCAGATGCTGAATTTGAACAGGTCAAAAATCAATTGCAATTTTCCAGCTTTTATAAAGCGGGAGAGTGGCTTACTGGAGAAAATGGAAAGGTTATGGTTCATGTACAAAGAGATACGGAGAAACTGCATCTTGTTGTTGTGAATCATGAGCATATTGCAGGTGGCAGCAGTGTTTACGAAGTCATCAACCAATATCAGGCGTTGAATAACAGAGATACTGGTGAATCAGCAGTAAGGGATCGCAGATTTGATGTGACACTCATGATCAATGGATTGCCAATGATTCATATCGAGTTAAAGAATAAGCAGCATTCTTATCTGGAAGGATTTCGTCAAATAAAAAAATATATTGGGGAAGGCAAGTTTAACGGCATATTTTCGGCGGTACAGATGTTTGTAGTAAGTAATGGTATTGATACGAAATATTTTGCTGCCACATCGGATGGTGAGCTTAATGAGAAATTTATGAGTGGTTGGGTTGATAAAAAAAACAATCCAGTGACGGATTATATTGATTTTGCAAAAAGCGTCCTTCGGATACCTGAGGCACATGAGATGATAGCAAGATATACAGTGTTGGATGAGGACGCAAAAAGACTGATTATATTAAGGCCATATCAGATTCATGCAATCGAAGCTATCCGGGAAGCCTCCAGAAATGGTAAGTCGGGATTTGTATGGCATACAACAGGTTCAGGAAAGACATTGACATCATATAAAGCAACCAGAAATCTGCTTATGGATATTCCATCTTTGGATAAAACCATTTTTCTGATTGATAGAAAAGATTTGGATACTCAGACAACACAGGCTTTTCAGGCATATGCAAATAATGACCTTATAGATGTAGATGAGACAGAAAATGTAAATGACCTCAAAAACAAGTTGAAATCGGACGATCGTCAGGTATTGGTGACCACTATTCAAAAATTGCAGAGACTGATTACAAAGCGTTTAACAGAAGGAACGCCAGGATATAATAAAATTAAGAATCTTAGAATAGCATTTGTAGTAGATGAATGTCATAGGGCAGTAACGCCAAATACAAAAAGAGAACTGGAACGATTCTTTGGCAATTCGATGTGGTTTGGTTTTACAGGCACACCCAGATTCGCAGAGAATCCATATACTCAGATGGGCGATTTGCCTCGTACTACAGAAGAACTTTATGGGAAGTGTTTACACAAGTACACGATACAGAATGCAATTCATGATAATGCAGTACTTGGTTTTCAGGTAGAGCATAATGGATCAGGGACCATCATAGATGAAACGGCTGCAAGTGCATATGATAACGAAACTCATATGTTAAAAGTGCTGGATATAATTCTTAATAAATCTTATCATAAGTTAGGATTCCAAAATGGTAAAGGTAAAACTTATGAGGGCCTTCTTACAACAAGCTCCATTCAGATTGCCCAGAAATATTACGCCCTGTTAAAGAGAGTAAAAAGTGGGGAAACAACACTTGTTATAGACGATAGAATCAAACAGGTATTGCCTGATTTTCCTAAATTTGCTATTACATACTCTGTGTCTGAAAATGAAGAGGGCTCGCAAGTAAATCAGCAGAAGATGCAGGAATCTTTAGATGATTACAATAATATGTTTGGGACAAAGTATGATTTGTCTCAAATTCAAGGGTATAATGCAAATCTGAATAAAAGATTGGCAAGAAAAGATGCTAAATTTAAGAGCCGAAATGAGCAGGTAGATTTAGTTATTGTTGTAGACCGGCTGCTGACAGGATTTGATGCACCATGTATGTCTACGATATTTATTGACAGGCAGCCAATGGGACCGCATGATTTGATTCAGGCATTCTCCAGAACAAATCGTATATTTGACAAAACTAAGATTTATGGACAGATTGTTACATTCCAAGCGCCTAAGCTGTTTAAGGAATCTGTAGATAATGCGGTGAAGCTTTATTCTGTCGGTGGAACCAAAGAAGCTTTAATGGCAGATTGGGATGAGATAGAGCCAGCTTTTAGGAAAGCATTATCAGCGGTAAGAGTGGCTGCACAGACACCTGCGGATATTCCGGCAATGTCACGGAAAGAAAAAGAAGTATTTGTAAAAATGTTCCAAAATCTTGACAAGTTATTTGCACAGCTTAAGTCATTTACTAAGTATGAACACGGAATGCTGGAATCCTATGGGATGACAGAGAAAGAATATGAAGATTATGCTGGTCATTATGCAAATTTGATTGAAGAACTTAGACCGGACAGACTAGACCCGGAGGATGGTCCGGATGCTCCGGTTGTAGATTTTGATTATGAGTTGATGGCATATAGTAACACAAAAATCGACTATGAATACATTATCAATCTGATTCAAAATATTGTAACTCCTGAAAATAGCGATGAAAATATTACACCGGAAGAACGCCAGAAGATGATTGACGAAATTAAGCAGTATATTGAGGAACTGAGAAAAGAGAATCCGAAGATTGCCGATATCATGACTAATGTGGTATATGAGATTGAGCTGGATGACAGTAAGTACAAAGGTCAATCCATTCTCAATATTATTGAAAATACAAAACAGGAATGCATCGAGAAAGTAATTGATGATTTTTGTCTGATTTGGTTTGCTTCGAAGGAGGAAGTCATGTATGCCGCAACTCATTATAGAAATGGCGAGATTCCGAATGAAAGTGCAATAAAGGCGACAATTGACTTTACAAGTTATAAAGCGACGCAGGAACGGGCATTACCAAAATTCAAATATTATGCTCAGATGATAGCAGAACTCCGCAAAACCTTAGATGAAGAAATTAAACCTCTCATAGCTCATTAATAGTGTTTTAATTGACTATATCAGCGTAAGCAAAGATAAAAAGGAGGCAGCTTATGTTAGATGATATGGACAAAGATACATTATTTTATGAATACTACAAGCAATGGGTGGAGATATATAAGAATGGTGCAATACGGGAAGCTACAATGTCAAAATATCTTATGACTCAGAAATGGGTGCAAAAGCTGGCACCAGAGTTAAAAGTTTCTGAAATGACAAGAACCGTGTACCAGAAGCTGTTGAATGATTATGCGAAAGAACATGAAAGACAGACAACGCTGGATTTTCACCATCAACTGAAAGGGGCTATTTTAGACGCTGTAGATGAAGGATTGATTTCAAGAGATCCAACCAGAAAAACGATTATAAAAGGCAGGGCTCCAAAGGCTAAGAAAATTAAATATCTGAATCAATTTGAACTGCATACTTTGATAGCGGATTTAGATATCAAAGACGAAGTAAATTGGGATTGGTTTATCCTTCTTGTGGCAAAGACAGGGATGAGATTTTCAGAAGCGCTTGCAATTACCCCGGCGGATTTTGATTTTGCCAGACAGACGCTGTCGATAAGCAAGACTTGGGATTATAAAGGTGCTGGTGGGTTTCTTCCAACGAAGAATAACTCATCCGTTAGAAAGATACAGATTGATTGGCAGATAGTTGTTAAGTTTTCTGAGCTTGTCAAAGGCTTGCCGGAAGAACAGCCGATTTTTGCCGGTGAAGATAAGGTGTATAATTCTACCGTAAATGATGTACTTACAAGACATTGCAAAAAATGTGGTATATCAGTGATTTCAATCCATGGGCTCAGACATACGCACGCTTCGCTACTGTTATTCGCAGGAGTATCTATTGCGAGCGTAGCCAGAAGGCTTGGGCATGCAAGTATGACAACGACGCAAAAGACATATTTGCATATTATTCAGGAATTGGAGAATAAGGATGTAGACCTTGTAATGAGAACCTTATCGGGACTGTAAAATTAAAATATAATAAAAATGCTTACGCTGATTTTTTGATGTTATAAAAAAGCAAACAGACTAACACAGTAATGTTTGATACGCTTGAAGGTGCTGCTCAAGACCGAAACTGTTTATAACAGGGATGTGGCGTGCAGGAGGAAGATCCATGCAGTCAGTGTGACAGAGGATAGTAATGTAGTGAGTACAATGATACTGGAAGTGAGCACATGGTCATTTCCAGTATTTTTTGCCATTATATAGCAGGATACGGTAGCGGGAGAGCCAAGCATGATCAGTATTGCCATAAGTTCCTGGTTTCGGTAGCCGAGATAGATGGCGAGGGGAAGGAAAAGGGCCGCCAGAAGAACCAGTTTGATGAATGAGGCGATTATGGTGGGCTTTATTTTTTTGATGGCCTTCCGTCCCTCAAATCCTGCACCGATAGAGATCAATGCCAGTGGAGTGGCAGTGGCACCGATACTGTTGATGGTCTTATTCAGGAACGCCGGAAGACGGAGTCCGGAAAAGACAAAGAGCATGGAGATGAGGATACTGAGAAGGATGGGATTCTTGAATATATCCAGAATTGTTTTCCCTATGTCATGGGAAGAATCATTGTCTCCTTTTAGTGTCAGAATCAGTACGGCAAAAATATTATAGAGGGGAACGGCGCCAATGATCATCAGGGGAGCCATGCCCGCACTGTGGTACATGTTGTCGATAAAGGCAAGTCCCAGGATGGCGGCACTGCTGCGGTAAGATGCCTGGATAAAGGCACCTTTTTGGGATTCGTTTTTCATAAAGAGTTCAGTCAGTCCCCAGATCAACAGAATGATAGAGAGTGTGGTCAGAAAACAGAACAGCACATAGCCGCCGTCAAAGCTGCCCTTAATATCATTTTCTGTCAGATCCTTAAAAACCAGTGCGGGAAGGGCCGCCATAAAAACATATTTATCTGCTATCTTAGTAAAATGAGTGTCAATGATATGTAATTGATAGAGTGCCTTTCCCAGTATGATCATGAGAAAGATCGGTAAAGTGGCATTGATACTATATAAAAAGCTGTCCATCGTAATTCCTTCCTTTCGGCATTTCAAATAATAGTGTATCACAGAAGTGATTTTTCTAAAAGAGATTATTTACACTGTATGGAAAAAATAGTATAATGATAACAAAAGCTGAATGGAGGTAGTTATGTTAGAACAGTTAAAGAAGGAAGTATATGATGCAAACATGGAACTGCAGGAGAAGGGCCTTGTGATCTACACATGGGGGAATGTCAGTGGCATTGACCGTGAGAACAACTATGTAGTGATCAAACCCAGTGGTGTGGAGTATGACGAACTGACACCGGATGATATGGTAGTAGTAGATTTTGACCAGAATATCGTTGAGGGGAAATACCGCCCATCATCGGACACTGCTACACATATTGAGTTGTACAAAGCATATTCTGAGCTGGCAGGTGTCGTACATACCCATTCTACATGGGCAGTTACTTTTGCACAGGCTGGTATGCCGATCCCGGCACTGGGAACGACCCATGCGGATTATTTCTATGGCGATATCCCATGCACCAGAGACCTGACAGCAGATGAGATCAATATGGCTTATGAGAGAAATACCGGTTCGGTTATTATTGAGACCATTGGCGAGAGGGATCCCCTGGAAGTGCCCGGTATCGTAGTAAAGAACCATGGTCCATTTACCTGGGGGACATCGCCGGCAAATGCGGTGTATAATGCCGTTGTACTGGACAAAGTGGCAGAGATGGCACACCATACGCTGACACTGAACCCACGTGTCGGGAAAGCCCCACAGTATCTGATGGATAAGCATTATTACAGAAAGCATGGTGCAAATGCTTACTATGGACAGGAAAAGCTTTAATCAGGCAGCAGCGAAGATCCTATCCAGGGAACATGAAAACCACGGCATTGGGACGTTAGGGGAAAAGACGCTCCATGCCGTGGTTAAAAATTATGTGGAACCAGACGAAGATTATCATGAGGTACCGCTGGAGGGATATGTGGCAGATGTGTACCGGGAAGGGCATATATTTGAGATTCAGACAGCGAATTTCAATACCCTGCGGGGCAAGCTGCAGGCTTTTCTTCCCCTCTATCATGTGACGATTGTATATCCTGTTCCTGCTACCAAATGGCTTCGCTGGATTGATACAGAGACTGGTGAGGTGACAGGCCGGCGTAAGTCGCCCAAAAAAGGGACCCCCCAGGCGGTCTTTCATGAATTATACAAGATTAAGCCATTTCTGAAAGATCCCAATCTGTCTGTCCGCATTCTCATGATTGATATAGAGGAATCAAGGCTTCTGGATGGCTGGAGCAAGGATAAAAAGAAAGGTTCCCATCGGCATGACAGGATCCCGGTAGGCCTGGTGGAAGATCTCTGCCTGGAGAGGGCAGAGGATTACCGGATGCTGGTGCCGCCAGAATTGGAGACCTTTGACTCCGGCGAATATGCGAAAGCCTCCCGGCTCACAGTGAACCGGGCGCAGACAGCACTGAATGTCATGTATCATCTGGGAGTTGTAGACCGGGTCGGGAAAAAGGGCAGGAAATACTTGTACGAAGTGGCAGAGTAGTTCTTTAACAGTTCCTTACTGGAGCATATTACGGCAGTGTACCAGAAGGTATACAGATGGTATCAGCAGGAACAGATTGATGAGGTCTGTCAGTTCCCAGACCAGGTTCAGGGGCATGACGCCGCCCACAAAGATCATCAGGATATAGAGGATGAGATACAGCTTTGTGCCATGGCCATGAAAGAGATAGTCGTAGCCCTGGCGGCCAAAGAAACTCCAGCCCACCAGTGTTGCCAGCGCGAAGCTGATAACGGCGACAGCCAGGATTTCATCCCCGAAGAAGGGGAGTTTTCCAAATGCAGCAGCAGTGAGTGAGCCGGCAGAAAGGGCAGTCCATTCTGTGGGGTATTCCAATTGAAAAGAGACCAGAACAAGACCAGTGATGGCGCAGAGAACCACCGTGTCCCAGAAAGAGGCACTCATGGAGATCAGCGCCTGATTTTTTGCCTGATTTTCAGAGGAGTTTCCAGCCACAAGCCCTGCTGTGCCAAGTCCTGCCTCATTGGTAAAAAGTCCTCTGGCTACGCCATATCGGACTGCTTTTCCTATAGTGAATCCTGCCAGTCCGCCGCCTGCAGGGCGCAGCCCAAAAGCGGAAGAGAAGATGTGGGACAGGGCGTCAGGAATATAGTTTCGGTGGAGGATCAGATACAGGATACAGCCTCCCAGAAAAAAAATCGCCATGGTGGGGACAACAGCCATAGAAAATTTCTCAATCCATTTTCTGCCCTGAAGAAGGATCAGCCCCACCACGAAAGCGGTGATAATGGCGCTTATGGGTGCGGTGATGCCGAAGACTTGGGAACAGGAATCGGTAATGGCATTACTCTGGGTAGTGCAGCCAATAAAAAAGGCTGAGGTACACAGAGCGGCAGCATATAAGATGGCGAGAGAACGTCGTTGGAGAAGATTCTGCAGCAGGTACATAGGCCCACTCTGCAGCCTGCCATCTTTGTCAGGATAACGGTATTTGCTGCAAAGGTAAGTTTCGGCATAGGTGGTTGCCATCCCAAATACACCTGTGAGCCAGCACCAGAACACAGCACCAGGGCCGCCAAGGAATACAGCGGTGGAGACCCCTACAATATTGCCTGTGCCAAGAGTGGCAGCAAGTGTCGTGGTGAGGGAGCCAAAGCGGCTGAAACCATGGGAAGGAGAATCCGCATCTTCGCCCAGGGACAGGTGTATGCCCCGGATGATCCTGCGCTGGATGAATCTCAGATGGAATGTGTGGTAGAGGTGAAGGCCCATAAGGAGTATGAGGACCGGGCCGCCCCATAATAATTGATTTATTTCCAATAACACACGCATGCTGTACTTGCTCCTTATCTGGATCCATCAGTAAAATTTATGCAGATAGTAGTGAAATAAATGACATAATTCTGACTTGCCTTTTGGGCAAAATAGAAGCTATGTTTGAGACGGAGGAAGATAAATGCACATTTGGAAGCATTTCTCAACGATTACGAGACACCGCCACAAGGTGATCATCCATTGTTTTAAGGCAGGTATTTTCTGGCAGGGGCTGGGACATGACCTGTCAAAATACAGCCCCACGGAATTTATCCCTGGTGCGAAGTATTATCTTGGCGGCAAGAGTCCTAATGAAAAAGAAAGGGATATAAATGGATACAGCCGGGCATGGCTGCATCATCAGGGACGGAATAAACATCATTTTGAATACTGGGTTGATTATAATACAGAACTGAACCGTAAAGAGCCTGTTCCCATGCCGATGAGATATCTGATCGAGATGTTCTGCGACAGGGTGGCGGCAAGTAAGATTTATTATGGCAGGGATTATGATGAAGCTAAGCCATATGAGTATTTTGACAAGGGCCGCAAGCGCCGCTGGATGCATGAGGAAACCTCAGCAAAGCTGGAGGAGCTTCTCATCATGCTGCGGGACAAAGGGGAGAAAGAGACATTTTCTTATATAAAAAATGTACTCAAACCAGAGGCACGGAAAAATAGATCAGGATGGAAATAACCATAAAATTTAATTTATCACAATAGTGACATATTTTTCTGCCATTGTAATAGAGAAATAAAAAATGCGGATACTAAATATTATCATATTTATTATTTGTCCTGCCCAGCAGGTAATCAACGGATACATGAAAGTAATCAGCTAGTTTCACCAGCATTTCTGGAGATATGGAGATCACACCGTTTTCATATTGGGAATATGTGTTTTGGGAAACCCCCAGATATTCGGCTAATGTTGTCTGACGTACATCGTTGTCCTCACGGATATTTTTTAAGTGCTGCAGAACCATAAGTTCCCTCCCAGAATCTATACATTTTACTTTTACTATACGATATTTTACGGTACTTTTGGTATAATTATCTGTATATCGGATAATTATACATAAAAAAATATACTTTGGAGGTAGATATGGATCATTTGGACATATTAGAAAACAAAAGTGTTCACATTCTAAGGGAGGCATACAGTGAGCTGGGAAACCTGTGTATGCTGTGGTCCATCGGCAAGGACTCAACTGTCCTGCTCTGGCTTGCCAGAAAGGCATTTTTTGGTCATGTACCAATCCCTCTTGTACACATAGATACTCACCATAAGATTCCTGAGATGATCGAATACAGGGACCGTCTGGCAGCAGAATGGAATCTGGACATGATCTATGGGGAGAATACGGAAGCCTTGGAAAGGAAAGAGACTTTTCCGGACGGCAATGTGTCCCATATAGACTGTTGTATGAAATTAAAGACTGAGGCATTGACCAACACCCTGAATGGAAACTGGCCGCGATTCCGTTTTAACCACAACAAGGGCACCTATGAGAAGGATACACACTGTGAGGCATATACAGGTGTCATTGTGGGTGCAAGGGCAGATGAGGAAGGAAGCCGCTCAAAGGAACGGTACTTCTCACCGAGGGACAAAAATAATGACTGGGATGTAGGTGACCAGCCTCCGGAATTCTGGAACCAGTACAAAACGGACTGGGCACCGGGGACACATGTCCGCGTACACCCTCTTCTGGACTGGACAGAATTGGATGTATGGGAATATATCGAACGTGAAAATATACCTGTAGTGCCACTGTATTTTGACCAGGGCACCGGGACCCGTTACCGTTCCCTTGGCTGCGGTCCATGCACTACCCCGGTGCAGTCCACAGCAAAGAATGTGCGGGAAGTCATAGAAGAACTGAAGACAGGAAAATTCGCGAATATAGCAGAGCGCTCCGGCCGCGCCCAGGACAAAGAAGGCGGCGGGGGTCTGGAAGAACTGCGGCGGAATGGATATATGTAGGAGGAGACATGAATGAAGGAAGATATGAATATAGTTATCGTGGGACATGTGGACCATGGAAAATCCACCTTGATGGGGCGTCTCCTGGCAGATACTGATTCACTCCCAGAAGGGAAACTGGAACAGGTTAAGGAGACCTGCCGCCGTAACTCAAAGCCTTTTGAATATGCGTTCCTGCTGGATGCACTGAAAGATGAGCAGTCTCAGGGGATCACCATTGACACGGCACGGTGCTTTTTCAAGACAGAGAAGAGAGATTACATTATTCTGGATGCGCCGGGACACATTGAATTCCTGAAGAATATGATTACCGGGGCCTCCCGTGCGGAAGCTGCCCTGCTGATGATTGATGCCAAAGAAGGAGTACAGGAAAATTCAAGGCGCCACGCATATATGCTGTCCATGCTGGGAATCCGCCAGATCGCTGTCGTGATCAATAAGATGGATCTGGTCGATTATGATCAGGGTGTCTATGAACGTGTGAAAGAGGAATACCTTGAATTTCTGAAACAGATCAATATTACACCAAGAGTAGTCCTTCCTGTCAGCTCTTTTATGGGAGAGAACATCGTCAGAAAGAGCGATAAGATGCCATGGTATGATGGCATGTGCATTTTGGAAGTACTGGATCATTTTGACTGTGAACAGCCCCATGAGGACCAGTCTTTTCGGATGCCTGTTCAGGATGTCTATAAATTTACCAGAAATGGCGATGACCGCCGTATCGTGGCGGGGACCATTGAGACAGGGACGATACAGCCGGGACAGGAAGTGGTATTTTACCCTTCTGGCAAGAGAAGCCATGTGAAAAATATAGAAGTGTTCCATGCTGCCCCGATCGAAGTAGGAAAACCGGGGATGGCCATCGGCTTTACCATGGTGGAACAGATCTATATCACCCGTGGGGAGCTTATGAGCATTGCCGGGGAAAAGGCGCCAAAGACAGCCTCACGCATTACGGCGAATATTTTCTGGCTGGGACGGAAAAATCTCATACCGGGGAAGGTCTATTACCTCAAGACCGGTGCCCAGAAGGTACGCATGGAGGTTGAGAAAGTAAGTGGGGTATTGGATTCTTCTAACCTCTCCTCGGATGAGTCAAAGGATTTTGTCGGGAAGAATGAAGTGGCGGAATGTATCCTGCGCACAGATAAGCCGATTGCTTTTGATCTGGTAGAGGATAATGCAGGAACAAGCCGCTTTGTCATTGTAGATGAGTATGAGATCGCTGGGGGAGGCATTATCACGGCAGCCCTGGAGGATGAGGAACAGATGCTTCGGGAAGATACGATGCTCCGCAATTATAAGTGGGAAGTCAGTGATGTATCACTGGAAGAGCGCATTGAGCACTATGCCCAGAAACCGAACCTGCTGGTGATCACAGGACCGGATGCAACAGGGAAGAAGAAACTCGCCAAACTGCTGGAGCGCGAGCTGATGAACTGCGGCCGTTATGTCTACTATATGGGGATCGGTTCTTATCTCTATGGTGTCGGTGCAGATACAAAGAAGATGGAAGAACCGGACCACAGAGAGCAGATCCGCCGTTTTGGAGAGGTGGCGAACCTGATGCTGGATGCCGGGATGATCCTTATCGTGACGGCGACAGACCTGACAAAGACAGACCAGAAAATCCTGCAGACTGTGGTGGAAAGGGAAATGGAATTCATCTGGGTAGGGGAACAGCTTACCACAGATATCCAGCCGGAGATGCAGGTAAAAGAGAAAGAATATGACCGAAGTATACGAAAGATAAAAAATATGCTGAAAGAAAAGGGAGCCATCTTCCATGGATAAAAATGAAAATATCGTCTGGCACCCAAATAAGGTTACACAGGATGAACGGCAGAAGGTGCTGGGGCAGAGAGGTTTGGTAGTCTGGTTTACCGGGCTGTCCGGTTCCGGCAAATCTACCATTGCAGTGGAACTGGAGAAGATGCTGACAGATGCCGGTTATGCGGCATATCTTCTGGATGGGGACAATATCCGCCATGGGATTAATTCTGACCTTGGTTTTACAGATGAGGACCGAAATGAAAACATTCGTCGGATCAGTGAGATCGCAGCACTGTTCCGGGATGCGGGGATCATTACCCTGGTATCTTTTATCTCCCCATTCCGGAAGATGAGGGAATTTGCCAGGGAGCGTGCCGGGAAGGAAAACTTTATCGAAGCCTGGGTCAGTACGGATTTAGAGACATGCAGGAAAAGAGATCCGAAGGGGCTTTATAAGAAACAGATCCAAAATTTTACAGGGAAAGATTCTGCTTACGAGGAACCTCAGCATCCGGATATTATACTGGATACTGTGAATACTACACCTGGTGAATGTGCAGAGATCGTATATCGGGAGATTGCAGAAAGAGTGGGAAAATCTTAGAATGTAATGGAGGTAATGCGGTTTTATGCTGGATTGCAGAAGGAAACTGGGGCGGGCGAAAGAAAGTGTCAGAAATTTATTTGAAAGAGATGCGAAGAAACGGACAGTCACATTATCAGGAGGCAGCAGAGTGACCTATGCAGGGATTAAGTGGCTGGCGATTAAGGCAAAGCACTTTGAAAAAGAATTTATACGTCCTGGCACGGCTTCCATAAACACAAACATTTCCTGCCATCAGTCGGCGGCGATGAAGACATTGTGCCGTGACCGCTATCTGCAGATTCTTCTGGAGAGCGGAACTTATAATTTTGACCATATCTTTGTTGTGCGGAATCCTTATGGGGAAGCTCCGCTGACTGCACTTGCGCTGTTTCAGACGGCAGAATCCTGTGCTGTACGGGTGACAGTGAAGGGAGATCGGGATACCGAGGATTATTGTTCTGAACTGCCATCAGCACGCCTGCACCGGGTACCCATCCTTGGCCTGTATGCAGGGCGTGAAAATATCGTTCAGATAGAATTACTGGGTGACAATGGGAAAGTAATGAACAAGAGGATCTTCCCGCTCGTGACAAAGAATATGCCATCTGCTTTGAGGGACATTATAAAGATAAAGAAGATGGCAAAGAACCCGGCATTTAAAAATATCCTGATATCAGGTGGGCTGGATATCCAGACCTGTGCTTTTGACAGGACAGGTGAGATCCGCTACTATCTGCGACGTCCGGTAAAGGGTTACGGCGTTTTCCCTCTGGCAGGGGGAAGATTCTTTTATATGGAGAAAAGGGTTTCCAGGCCGACATATACGAATCCTACTGCAGTGCAGTGCCATGATATGGATTATCTGGGAAGGGTGCATAAGACTTATTTTTCAGAAAAAGGAATGCATCATACAGTAGAGGAAAAATCTCCGGGAGGAAATCTTCTGGTAGGGAGCGGCACCATGGAGGGACATACAGAAGATCTGGTAGAAGAACGGGACCGTGAAACGGGAAAGGCAGTTCACAGTATCCGCATCGACCAGCTTTTTGATGATACCTATATTGACTGGATAGACTGGGCGCATGTGAATTCCGCAGCATATTATAAAGAAGATGATTCCGTGCTGATCTCACTTCGGAACATTCACTCTGTCATCAGCGTCGGCTACACGACAAAGAAACTCCGCTGGATTCTGGCTCCGCCGGACTTCTGGGAAGGGACTGAGATGGAACCATATCTCCTAAAACCAGTTGGTGATGTAAGATGGATCTATCAGCAGCACTCTGCCTTTTATCTGGAAAGGGAAGAGGGAGACGATCCAGATACCAGGCGGATGATCGTGTATGATAATCATTGGGCGAAGCGCCGCAAGTCGGCTGGCTTTGATGGTGATCCGAAATCGTATGTGAGTTTTTATGAGATAAATGAAAAGGAAATGACAGTCCGTCTTGACCGGAGTTTTGGGCACCATAAGGCAAGGATACGTTCGAATGGTATTTATTGCCCGAAGGAGAGAAGGGTTTATTCTATGGCGGGATGTTATGCCAAACCGGTTGAGGATGAATATTGGGGCGGCATTTATGGATTTGATTATGATTCAGGCAAATGCCTGTCACGGGTTTATGTAAAGCCTGGGTTCTTCCGTGCATATGACTTCACGCCCGATGCAGTAAAGCTTGCTGAACCAATGCAGTATGATTCAGAAAAAGAGGATTATTTCTGCGGCGATCTCCAGCGTCCAAAGAAGCTGTCAGAAGAAGAGGCAGCAGAAATAGATTTTCACCGATGTGTAAGGCGGAGGTTTTCGCCAGAGGCTCTTTTTATAGAAGAAGATGTACTCTTTACAGAGGGGGTGGATCATGAGATACAGCGGATCTATCTGGTTGGTGAGAAGGGTACTTATATGGCTGTTTTTGATGATACAGAACAGACGATGCCAGAAGCATTTGGGGATTCCTATTATCATGTATGTATATGGCTGGACGAACTTCCGAAGGATCATTATGAACTTTTACTGAAGGCAGGAGGGGAGCTGCGGAGCACTGGAAAATGGATTGAAAAGATATGATCCTGCATGAAACCTGCTATGTTTCTGCATGAATCAATTACCCCTCCCAATACCCACGATAATTTAGTAATACGTTAAATGATAGGTATATTTATCTCCTGTATCAGGCTGTCACGGTGATGTGGCAGCCTTCTTTCGTGCCATCTTCCGATGCGTAGATATAGCAGCTCCCTTTCTTTCTGGCTGTGACCTTTCCGTTTTTGTCAACTGTGGCAACACTGGTTTTACTGCTTTTCCATATTGGTGGGATACCGGAACTTACCTTTGCGCTCAGAGCCAGGGATTTTCCCTTCTTTAGGGAGACAGATGTCTTGTTTAGTTCAATGACAGGTGATTCTACCGTGACCTCGCATTCTTTTGTCACGCCATCTACTTTAGCAGTAATCATTGCACTGCCGTGTTTTTTGGCTGTAATGAGCCCCCGGCTGTCAATGACAGCAACTCCTTTTTTTCGTGATTTCCACGTTACGGATCTTCCGGAAGAGACTTTGGCAGTGAGCCTGCAGGTCTGTGTCCGGTAGAGTTTTACGGAAGAGAGGTTTAACTTCACCTTGGGTTTTTTTACAATTACCTTGCAGGTCTTTTTGGTTCCGTCCGCACTGGCAGTGATAGTACTCTCACCCGGTTTATGTGCCTCGATCGTTCCATTTTCATCAATGGCTGCCACACTGGACCGGGAAGACCTCCATGTGATCCCAGAGCCATTAGAGGTATGTCCCTTCAACTGAAAAGAAGCACCGTTTTCCATGTTGACTGAGGCGGCAGACAATGAGATCGTTGTTTTCTCTACTTTAATATTGCAGCTTGCCTCTCCGCCCGTGGTTTTGCCTGTGATCCTGCAGATGCCTGCCTTTTTGGCAGTAACAAGTCCATAGGTATTGACAGAGGCAGTCTTTGCACTGCTGCTCTTCCAGGTGATCCTCTTTCCATTACTGGACACCCCGGTAAGATAGAATGATTGTCCCACCTTTAATATTTTATTGTAATGTGATAGAATAACAATGGAATAACTGGAAGCCTTGGTATCAGGCGTATATATGTAAAATGAAGTGGCGGCCACCGCCAAAAGTACAAGGATAGCAGCCAGCTTACGTGTCAAGGCTATCCCCTGAAATATAGAATGTTTTTTCATAGAACCCCTCCTTATTGGGAAAGGGGTATTGGAAAGGGTGCATATTCTGCCTATGGCAGAATATGTGGTTAATAATATAACACAGAAAGCAGGGAAATGCAATATGAAATTTCGGTCAGTCAAAAAGGTTCATGAAGGGCAGTTTATTCATCGCTATGACATCTCTTATGAAACAGAGGATGGCAGAGAGAAGATCTATGAGATGATCAGCCGTAATCCATCCATAGAGACACTGGAAGAGATTCAGGACAAGAAACCAGATTCGGTGGTACTGATCATGCATGACGAGACAGGAGAGAGGATATTATTGAACCGGGAATTCCGCCTGGCACTTGGGGATTGGGTGTACAATTT
Organism: uncultured Clostridia bacterium; assembly: GCA_947643415.1. Taxonomy (GTDB): domain Bacteria; phylum Bacillota; class Clostridia; order Lachnospirales; family Lachnospiraceae; genus Eubacterium_F. The sequence continues at coordinate 15,858 of CANRWA010000075.1, forward strand.
CCCGGCCGGCCTCATCGATCCGGGGGAAAAACCAGAGGAGAGCGCCATACGTGAATTAAAAGAAGAGACAGGACTTGACCTCATTCGCATAAAGGATAAGATGGCATTGAGTTACAGCGCTGTGGGATTTTCCAATGAGAGTAATATCTGCCTTGTGGGGACGGCGGCAGGGGTTTTCCACAAAAGCAGTTCTTCTGTGGAAGAGATTGAGGCAGGATGGTACACGAAGGAAGAAGTACGCCGCCTTCTGGAGAGTGAATTGTTTGCTGCCAGGACACAGGCATTTTGTTATCTGTGGAGCAGGTAATCTGCCGGCGCCTATTTGAACCGGTTAAAATCGGCGCCGTCAGATTTTAATATAA
>CANRWA010000076.1 GCA_947643415.1 uncultured Clostridia bacterium
ATAAAACAGCGTAAAACAAAAGAATTATTTGGTTAAGTATAAATGTGTCAGTACAGTAGTTTTGTTTGGAAAGACAGCTAAGCAATGGAAAGACGAAAATTTAGCAGTTAAAGGAAATGTGCGGGATGTGGCAACTCTGAATCAATTACTTGTACTTGCAAATTTGGAAAGCTATAATGCTGTATTGATTAATCAAGAGAAAGACCAAAAAGAAAGAATGGAATTGCTTCGACAGTTGGCGGTGCAGCAGTTGCAGACATTGGAATCGGTAAGCTTGAATAATTTACCGAAATTAGGAATGGGTATATAGAAAGTGTAAAAGATTTGGCAAGTTGAATTAATAACAAGGCATAGGGAAGATGGACGTATATTTGATAGTTGGTTAAAGTGCACATAGAGGAGAGTAGTAATATGGCTATTGTTAAGAAATCATTCGGAAAAAACTATTTGCGGTGTTACATGAATGAAAAAGGAAAAATTTATAGTTGCGAGCAAATAAGGAAATCATGGAACAATAAAGTAAATTATGTAAAAGAAAACAGTTTAGAAAATATAAAAGGTTTGCGTCAAGCACAATTAGGAGCTGTGTTTGCTATTCGTGCACATTGGACTGTTAGTAAAGAAGCAGCTACAGTGGTTATGCCAACAGGTACGGGAAAAACTGAAACTATGATAACTACTATTGTTGCGGAGCAATGTAGAAAAGTATTTATATTAGTGCCCTCGGATTTGTTGAGAGTACAGACTGTAGAAAATTGTGTTAAACTTGGGATTTTGAAAGAAATTGGAGTAATTGAGCAAAGGGAAAGGTATCCGAATGTATTGTGTTTGAAATCCCAACCAAGGACAAAAGACGAGCTGAAAGGAATGTTGGATTCTGCTAATATTATTGTATCTACCGCAAAGTTGGTAAGTAGATTTGATATTGAATATATGAATATGCTGAGTAGTAAGTGTGATGTTCTTATTGTAGATGAGGCACATCATATTGAGGCAAATAGATGGAATCAGATAAAAAGTTACTTTAGGGGTAAGAGAATATTGCAGTTTACAGCAACACCATTTAGGAATGATGGCAAAAAGTTAGACGGAGATATTATTTATAATTTCCCATTATCTATGGCACAGGAACAGGGGTATTTCCAAAAGATTAATTTTAAATCTATTATTGAATATGATGAAGAAAAAGGGGATTACGCTATCGCTCAAGCAGCAGTGAAACAATTAAAATTTGATTTGAAAAATGGTTTCAACCACATTATTTTAGTTCGAGCCAAGGGAGTGCAAAGAGCAAAGCAGTTATTTGAGAATATTTATATGCATTATTTTATTCAATATAATCCTGTACTCATAATTGGTGAAATGACCGTATTAGAGAAGAAATCAAATATGGAGGCTTTGAAGACAGGAAAGTCGCAAATTGTTGTGTGTGTTGACATGTTTGGAGAAGGTATAGATATACCAAATCTTAAAATTGCAGCAATACATGATAGATACAAATCGTTACCAATTACACTGCAATTTATTGGGCGTTTTGCACGTAGTAAAGCCGGATTAGGAGATGCAACAATTATTACTAATTTGGCTAATGAGGATATTCAAGATGCATTGGCTGAATTGTATTCTCAAGATTCGGATTGGAATAACTTATTGAGTGAATTGTCAGAGGGTGTAATTGGTAAGGAAATTTCATTACAAAAATTAGCAAATGGATTTAAAGGGAGTGGGATAGAATCCATAAATATAAAACAATTACGACCAGCACTCAGTATGGTGGCATATAAAACAGATGCAAAGGAATGGCATTGGGAAAATTGGACACAGTTATTTGATGAAGATTTATGCAAGTATTATATCAATGAGGAAGAGAATATATTTATTGTTATTGAGCCGGAAGAAAGTAAGATTGATTGGGCAAATTATAGAGAAATCAGCAATTTGAACTGGAATTTACATATTGCGTATTGGAACAAAGAGAAAAAGGTTGTTTTTTTGAATTCGACGAATAAAGCGATTTTCAATAAATTTGCTGAAACTTTAATTACTAAAGTTTAAAAAATTTCAGGCGAAAATATTTTTAAATGTTTATATGGAATTAACCGCCTTATGGTAGCGAATTTAGGGTTAAATTCAGCTATTAATGGGCCAATTAGGTATAAAATGTTTACAGGAATTGATATTGCCGAGGCGATATCCGAATCACAGAAAGGGAATTGCTATAAATCCAATATTTTTGGAATAGGATATAATGGAGATGGTAGAACCAGTATTGGATGTTCATATAAAGGAACAATTTGGGGAAGACTCGTTGAAACAATTGATACTTGGAAAGAATGGTGTAATTTAAATTACGAAAAAAATATTAATCCCAATATTCATACTCTGGATATACTTAAAGGGGTTCTAATGCCTAAAATTATTAAAGAGAGACCAAAGGAACATGCTTATAGGATTGATTGGCCGAATGATTTGGATTTGTGCAATGAAAAAAACATATATTTAGAAACGCCATATACATGTATCCCAATATATGAAATGGAGATTGGTCTTGTACAAGTAAATTCTACTGAGAATTTGAAGTTTTATGTGCAAAACGGAGATTACAGGGAAGAATTTGAACTTATTATTAATAATGATGGTTGGTTTGTTTCTAAAATTAAAGGTACATATTTTGAATTGCATATGAGGAATAGGACATATACTTTAGTAGAGTTTTTTAAAGAGAATCCTCCAGAAATCAAGTTCGCTGATCAATCATTGTTGCAAGGTAATCTCTATGTGACTATAGAAAATAGTGCTAATTTCAGGTTTTCAGAAGAGCAATTAGTCAAATGGACATGGGATAAAGTCAATATATGTAAAGAGTCTCAAGGAATTAAAAAAGAAAATGATTCCATCCAGTATTTTACTATTCAAAAACTGATTAGTGCTCAAAATTATGAAGTAGTATTTGATGATGATAATGCGGGAGAAATCGCAGATATAGTAGCGATAAAAGAAAAAGATAAAGAAATACATTTTGAATTTTATCATTGCAAATTTGCGCATGGAGAAAAACCCGGCAGTAGAGTAGCCGATTTATATGAAGTATGTGGACAGGCAGAAAAATCAGTTTTATGGAAACAAAATATGTGTGAAGTTATTGAAAGAATGAAATATCGAGAAAGTAGACGGATGAAGTTGAATGGCATTAGTAGGTTTGAAAAAGGTGATTTGAAAAAGTTATCTGCTATAAGGAATAAACTGAGATTTCTTCCAGCAAAATTAGATATTTTTATTGTTCAACCGGGTGTATCAGCGGCGGCTATTACGGAGGATATGCACCAGATTTTATGTGGAACACAGGCATATCTATTAGATACATATGGGATCACATTACAGTTAATTTGTAGTCAGTAGAAAAGAATTGTTTTGGAATTGCGGATTTTAAATACTGTATAGAGTGTAGTAGGCAGGTGATAATAAATACGTTTTGTGGGAAAGGGGTAATACCGTTGAGATGGTGTGTTTATTGTCCAAACTACATGCCGGGCATCATATTGAGGTGGAAGTAAACCTTGACGAGATGGATTTGACGGCGGCGGAGAGTAAGGCGACTTATGAGGAGATTAAGGAGTATGTGAGGGAGCATACGGGGTTGAAGGTTAGTAATCTGTATATTGCGCAGTTAAAGAGGGAATGTGGTATAATCGAGAGAGAAAATTATAATAAGGCGAAGTCTGAAGATGCCACGCAGCCCAAGTGTCCGCCAGAGAAGGAAGAAGCAATTGTGGAGGCATTGAAGGCATTTCAAATGATATAAAAGAAATAGGGTTGGCAATAATGGGGTTTAGAACACTTGAAATATCGGCTAAAAGACCGAGAGATGGAATTGGAGGATTATATGAAGAAATTGAAGGTAGCGCTGATCCAGTATGACACGGTCATGCCGGATATTAAACAGAATACAATAACAGCCATGAAGTTGATACGGGAAGCAGGCAAAAACGGTGCGGATATGGTGCTATTTCCAGAGTGTTTTCTCACAGCGTATGCGGCGCCGGATATCTGTGAGAAATTAATGCCGGCTCAGGAGATTGAAAATGATCCTGAATTCATAAGATGGTGTGAGAATGCCTTGACAGAGGAGGAAGAGCATTTTAGACAAATCGCAAAGCTCGCCGCGCAGTTACAGATCGGCGTTGTCATAACCGGTTTCTCCAAAGGCGAGCGCTACCCGCAAAATACGGCGTGGGTGATTGATCGGGACGGAAAAGTGATTCTCAAGTATTCCAAAGTACACACCTGTGATTTTGATTGGGAGAGATATCTGGAATCCGGCGACTCCTTTCCAGTGTGCGAGTTTGACGAAATAACGATGGGGTGTATGATCTGTTACGACAGGGAGTATCCAGAGAGCGCCAGGGAGTTGATGCTAAATGGCGCGGAACTTATTATGCATCCCAATAGCTGCGGCGGGATGGCCCCCAGACTAAAGGAACTGTCTGTGCGGGCTATGGAAAATATGGTCGGCATAGCGATGGCCAATCCTCCGGCGCGGGGAATGGGTAATTCCTGCGCATTTCATCCCATGGTGTGGACAACAGAAGGTAAGCCGCTTGATAACACCATTTTTGTAGGAGATGAACTGGAAGAAGCGATCTACTATGTCGAGTTTGACATGGATGAAATCAGAGCATACCGAGAGCGGGAGGATTTAGGGAAATACCGAAAGACAAAGGCATACACGAATTGGGGGCATGAGGCATAAACTCACGATTGCTTGAATGACCCGCCCAAAATGGCGCATCGTCGAACAAAATACAGTGATGATACTATATATTATTAGATTATCGGTAATAATGCAAGAAAAGGCAACCCTTCTGCTGCCTCTTCCCATCGTTCCTCCCGTTACCTCAGAAAGCTTACGGTCACGTTATCGTCCGATGCCACCGCGCTGCTTGTCAGCGCATAATCAAAGGGATTTAGTAGTTTTTAGAGGAGGATTAATAATCATGGATTAATCAATTTACAATGTAAAGAGGGTCAGATGGTTAGGCATCATAACGGAATGCCAGCAAAGACCGCTAACTTTTCTGCCAGGAAAAAGATTTATTAATGATATAACGGAAGATGTGTCAAACGAAATGTATGCGTAAAATTAGTATATTATTCATTTGATACATCTTTTTTGTTGCTGTTTTTGTAGTCGTATTATGGTTAAGGGGTTAGGGGATATTTCCTTCTGCGTATATGCGCAAGCAGTGCTTGCTATTACGCCCTGTGTCATGACCCGGGCAGTGCTTGCTATTCCTGAAATGGAATGCAAGCGGGTTTTAGTCTGCATGGACAGACTGATCAAAACCAATAGGGGCGTTACCACCCGATTACGGCAGAAATTTTTTGAAAAATATTTTGTAAATAGTAAGGTTTTTTGCCTATTTACCTTATACAATTATTTTGGGGTTGAACGGAAGGAAAGAACCCCTCTTGAAAACTGAATATTGAACGACATACAGGACGTGAGGATATGTGTAGCCACTATGTAGGTGCGCCATGATACGCCTGCTCCGATGATTTGGTAGTGAACGTGAAGGAATGGAAAATAATTCCTTAAAGCAAAGGCGTGTAGCGATAAAAACCTGACAAAATACACAGCAGTTGTGCGGGGCGATGAGGCATATCTGTGATAATGATACTTCTGAATTTACCGATTGAAATTCAGTCATATAATGACGGTGCAATTCCGATGTGGGCAGCGTAATGACCTGCCACTTGTATGTGATTTATTTGATTAAGGAATGAGAAAAGTGACAGGGAATTTGTAATCTTTTTTTGTGTATCAAAACAGCGTAAGGGCAGTTATGAACGTAACAGTTTATAGCTGTCCTTTTTGTGTTCATATGGAGGAAATGCTTAAGGTTGATGAATGGAACGGATTGACGGATATGCTGGCAAATTTGATCGAAAAATATGCGTCAGAATTAGATATAGAAAATCTACCCGATATAACAGGAGATAATCATGAGGAAGATGAGAGAAGAAAAGGAAAAGACTTAAAAGATGTTTCTTGCTAATAATGATTGCACAGGGTATAATAAACATGATAAATATGTCCAAACCACATTAAAGAAGCACAGATGGGGAAAGCACTTATAAAGGAAACCATTCATGCAAAAGGTGTTGATATTGGTGTGTATACAACAGATTCTGAAAATGAATTTATTTCATTTACGGATATCGCAAAGTACCGGAATGAAGACGACCCAAGATTTGTGATTCAGAACTGGATGCGTAATCGAAATACTATAGAATTTTTGGCAGTTTGGGAAGAATTGCATAATCCTGATTTTAACCGTGTGCAATTCGAGGCGGTTAAAAATGAAGCTGGGTTAAATCGCTTTGTAATGACACCTACCAAATGGATAGAACAGATGAATGTGATTGGTATTGTTTCAAAAGCCGGACGCTATGGTGGTACATATGCTCACAGTGATATTGCAATGTCTTTTGCCACATGGATTTCTCCCGAATTTCAATTATACATTATGAAAGATTATCGGCGTCTGAAGATGGATGAAGACAGCCGTTTATCTTTGAACTGGAATTCGAATAGAGAGATTTCAAAATTAAATTATCATATTCATACGGATGCTATGAAATCAAACCTGATACCGCCTGCCTTCACATAGGAGCAGATTGGTTATACATATGCAAGCGAAGCAGATTTGTTAAATGTTGCGTTGTTTGGTAAAACCGCAAAGCAATGGCGTACAGGAAATCCAGACAAAAAGGGAAATATCAGAGATTATGCAACACTCAATTAATTATTGGTTCTTGCAAATATGGAGAGCTACAATGCGATACTGATTGAGCAGGGTAAGCCGCAGTCGGAGAGGTTGATTTTGTTGCATGATTTGGCTGTGCTCCAGATGCAGACCATGAGTTCTTTAAATACATCGGGACTGCTACAAATGGGAACGGATGAATAAAAGTGCAATGGGCGTTGCACAATCCTGATTTTAAACGTATCGATTTCGAGACGTTTAGTAAAAGTGTAGGCACAAAGTAAAAGTCGAGTTTGGCGAGGGTGAGGGAAAAGTGCCGCTTGATAATATCGCTAAGAGAGCCGAAGCGTATAAGCCAAAAGAGCGTGTTACCTACAAAATGATTAAGGAGTGCATAGAAGCGAAATACGGCTTCAAAGTACATACCGCATATATCGCAGAGGTAAAGAGGGAGTTAGGATTGCCGATGTATGATGCTCCTAATGCGGTAGAGGAATTGAAACAGCCGAGGAAGCATCCGACGGTGGAGAAAGCGGAAGCGTTGTACGAATATTGGATTTGTACCTTGAATTATCATATACAAATGGTGAGATTAACGTAGAACTTTATATTGAAAATAATGGTTATTCTCTTACTATGAAACATGATGTAAAAGGGTGTGCATTCATATTTGAAATAATAGATTGGACAAAAGGAAAAGAGAGGGAAAAGAAAAGACTAAATGTTACTTTGAAAACCCAAGAGGATGCAGGTGATTTTATAAAAGCATTTAATGTATTTTTATTGTCTATACGATACTTTGATTATGGCAAGAAATAAAGTTTATAAAACAGCCAATTTTGCAATGGTTGAAGCTTATTGGAATATAGGAAAGTCAATTATTGAAGGACAAGATGGAAATGAAAAAGCAGAGTATGGTACAGGATTATTAAAAGAATTGTCAAAACAAATGACACAAGATTTTGGCAGAGGTTTTACAATGACAAATTTGAAGTATATGAGGCAGTTTTATTTGATGTTTCCAAATGGTCACGCACTGCGTGACGAATTGAGTTGGACACATTATAGACTTTTAATAAAAGTGGAAAATGATAACGCACGAGAATTTTATATGCAGGAAGCTGTAAAATCACAATGGAGTACCAGACAGCTTGAAAGGCAGATAAATTCTTTCTTTTATGAAAGATTATTATCCAGTAAAAACAAAGAACAGGTTGCGGAAGAGATTCAAACATTAGTGCCTGCTAAAAAACCAGAGGACATTATTCGTGATCCATATGTTTTGGAGTTTCTTGGTTTAAGTCCAAATGATGATTTTTATGAAAGTGATTTGGAGCAGGCATTGATTACTCATTTGCAAAAATTCCTTTTAGAGCTTGGAAGAGGTTTTTCATTTGTTGCCAGACAGAAGAGGATTACTTTTGATGGGTGGCATTTTAGAATTGACCTTGTATTTTATAATTATATTTTGAAGTGTTTTGTTCTGATAGATTTAAAAGTTGGTGATTTAACACATCAGGACTTAGGTCAGATGCAAATGCATGTTCATTATTATGAGAGGGAGCTTATGAATGAAGGGGACAATCCGCCGATTGGTATTGTATTATGTGCAGACAAAAGTGAATCTGTGGTTAAATATACACTACCTGAAAATGAAACACAGATTTTTGCTTCAAAATACAAATTGTATTTACCAAGCGAGGAAGAATTACTGCGGGAATTAAATCAGGAATATCAAGTATTGGAAGCTGGTAAGCTAGATGAAAATATTCAAGATATGAAAGAAGATTAAATTTTGCATCAGGGCGATGCAAAATTGATGGAGCTTATATTTTGTGGGAAAGAGGATGCACGAGCGGTATTCGTATTGTAAAAAATTGCTGATATTTCCCGTAATTTTGTGATGGCTGTTCTGTTTGGCTTTGTGATTGAAGGTATTCAATTGATAATAGCATTGATCACAGGATTCACTTTTAGGAGTATTGATATTAATGACATTATTTTTGATGGCCCGGGTTGCATGTAATGATCACTATAAAAAATGAGACATCGATTTGTATTTTTTTCCCTGTGGTATAATCATGTTCATGATAAATGCTACAGGGAATTTTGTTTTAAGGACCTTAATTTATGATGATGACAACCCTTTTATGATCATAATACTGCGTAATTGACAGAAACACAATTCTTGATATAATAAAGATAACAAAAATAGAACAATAAAAACCATGAGGAACAGCCATGAAACAAAATCTGATCTTTGATACACACAGCCACTATGATGATGAGGCTTTTGATTCCGACCGGGATATCCTGCTTCGGGAGCTGGAGGAGAAAGGGATAGGAAATGTCGTCAGTGTGGGCGCTGACATGGTTTCCAGCCAGGCGGCGTTATCGCTGGCGGAGTCTTATGATTTTATCTATGCGGCACTGGGAGTCCATCCAAGCGAGACTGCCGGTCTGGCAGAGAAAGATATGAATTGGATCCGGGAACATGCAGGACATGAAAAGGTAGTTGCCATCGGTGAATTTGGACTGGACTATCACTGGCAGGATCCACCGGCGGAAGTTCAGCGGAAATGGTTTCTGCGCCAGATCGAACTGGCAAAGGAAGTGAAGCTGCCCATTATCATTCACAGCCGGGATGCTGCAGAGGAGACGATGAGCATTCTGTCCCAGACCAGGGCGTACGACTGCGGCGGAGTGATCCACTGTTATTCCTATTCACCTGAGATGGCGAAAGAATATACAGAGATGGGTTTCTATATCGGGGTCGGCGGAGTTGTAACTTTCAAAAATGCGAAGAAACTGGTGCGGACAGTGGAGGAAATCCCGATAGAAAGTCTTGTGCTGGAGACGGACTGCCCCTACCTGGCGCCAGAGCCAAACCGTGGGAAACGCAATGATTCTTCCCAACTTATCTATGTGGCAGAGAAGATAGCGGAATTAAAGGGGATGCCAGTGCAGGAAGTGATCCGTATCACAACTGGAAACGCAGAAAGATTATATCATTTGAATGGAGGAAAAGGAAATGCAGGAAACAATGAAGGATTTTGAGGAAGAGATAAATGCGGGCTTCCGCACTTTTCGTGAAGGGGATAAAGTGACAGGAACTGTAGTCAGCGTGGAAGAGGAAGAGGTCCTGCTGGATCTGAACTCTTATTCACAGGGTGTGATACCGGCAGGTGAGTACAGCGATGATCCGTCTTTCCACGCCATGGATGAGATCCGCACGGGAGACAGCCTGGAGGCTGTTGTCCTGGAGCCGGATGATGGCCAGGGAAGAGTGATTCTTTCTCTCAAAGAAGCAAGAGAAGAGGAAGCATGGGACAGAATGAAGCAGGCGCTGGAAGACAGGACCGTCTATACGGTGAAGGTGCTGACCAGTGTGAATGCCGGAGTTGTGGCCTTTCTTGAGGGGATCCGTGGTTTTATCCCGGCATCCCAACTGGCACTGGGGTATGTGGAGGATGTGGATCAGTTTGTGGGCGAGACATTAGAAGTCATAGTTATCACGGCAGATCCAGAGAAGGGGAGGCTGGTTCTTTCCGCGAAAGAAGTGGCGAGAGAAAAGGCAGCAAAGGAACATGAAAAGAAGCTGGATGCTCTGCAGAAGGGATTTATTACAGAGGGTGTCATAGAGCGTATTGAGTCTTATGGTGTCTTTGTGGATATCGGCGATGGGCTTACCGGGCTGGTGCACATTTCCCAGATCTGTAACAAATTTCTCCATTCACCCAATGAGGTGGTGAAGCTGGGTCAGAAAGTGAAAGTGAAGGTGCTGGATGTTGGAGAGGGGAAGATCCGCCTCAGCATGAAAGAGGCAGAAGATATTGCGCCGGAAGTGACGGAAGAGGCAGAGGTATCTATGGAATACCATGACGAAGAGGCTACCACTTCCCTTGCCGGACTGCTGGCAGGGATACACATTGGTGAATAAAATCTGTACCCATGACATACCTTGTAATAAAAAGAGACAAGAGGTAAAGTATGGGTGTAAAAAAGAGGATCCTGGGCTGTCTTGTGGCACTGGCGCTTCTTTGTACCATGGCAGGATGTGAGGCTGTGGAAGAAGGGGGCGAGAGGGGAAAGGACTGGGACTATACCGTCGTTCCCACGGCAGATATCCCGGCAGATTTTCTGGCAGAGATAGACAGTAAGAAGATCAATGCCTTTCAGATGAGTTATCAGGAGGCAGAATATCTTTATATTGCTGTGGGATATGGCGAGCAGGCCAGTGGAGGTTTTAATATCAAGGTAGTGGGGCTGTATGAACAGGGCAACAGCCTGTGTATGGAGACCAGCCTGAACGGACCTGGGGAGGATGAGACTGTAAGCGATAAGGCAAGTTATCCTTATATAGTTGTGAAAACGCAGAAAACAGATAAAGATGTAAAATATGTAACCTGAACCAGACATAAGAAAAGGAGGAAGTATAAATGAAAGCAAAGAGGTGCACAATTCTTCGGATGACGTTGATAGGTGCAGGGATAATAACCTTATGCGGGATTGGCAGCTTTCATGGGACAAAAGTACAGGCACATAGTGCCAAAGTGATCCGAAAGATAGAGGTGGCAAAGGAAGATGGTAAGAGCAGGAAGGTAAAAGAATGGACGATTCCACACAAAGAATCTAAGATATATACGGAAGCATTCCGCAAAAAAGCGAATTCGACAGTGAAAGAGCTAAAGAATAAGAAAAAATATACATTGGGGAATCCGCTGCTGATCAAAAATCCATATGGTACTTTCAGCACTTCAATTTATTATTATGCCAGGGCGAAGGAGGCATGTTATGCCAGTTATACAGTAAGGGCAAAGGGAGCAGAGACTCTTACGCGGGAGTTAAAGAATGACAGGAAATATTCCAGGAAGCAGGAGTATTTGTTGACAGGATTAGTGGCTGGCAAAAAGAACTTTATCACAATGCAGTTTTACAACAAAGCGGGAGAACAGATCCGGGAGATCCAATTTGCAGTGCGCGTGAAAAAGGATAAGGAGATACCAGCCATCGAGAATATCGAATACGGAGACAGTCCGTCTGAAGCCAGCGAGGGAATGTATGCCATTATTGGACATGACAGGCTGATCAACAGTAATGTTTACTTTTTTGATAATTTGGGGGTGAACAGGGGGAAAATTCCTCTGAAAAATTACCGTGCTGACCGCCTCACTACGGTAAAGGGAAGACTGATCTATCCCTATGCGCCAAAGAGATTTGTTGTTCTGAACCGGCTGGGTAAGATCGTGAAGAAGATTAAACTGGGTAAATATAAAATGCATCATGACTATATGTATGACAAAAATACAAATTCTCTGATCATTCTTGCTACAGATACAGGAAAGGAAACCATTGAGGATGTGATTATTTCTGTTGACCTGAAAACCGGGAAGAGAAAGCTTCTCATCGACTGGGAACGGCTTGTGCCGGAGATTCGGGCAATGGCGGTATGGGACAGTGCAAATGATGTCAATACGTATGGTACCTCTGAATTGGATTGGATCCATCTGAATTCCCTTGACATGGTAAGTCCGGATGAACTTGTAGTCAGCAGCAGGGAGCTGAGTACTATTATCAAGATCAGCGGCCTGTATAGTAAGCCTAAGGTAGATTATATGATCCATGGCGGGAATCTGTTTGATAACACAATCTATAATACGGTACAGTTAAGTAAGATCGGGGATTTCCAGGCGCAGTCCGGGCAGCATACTATCACGGTGGAACAGAGCGATGAACTTCCGAAGGGACAATATTATTTGTATATGTATAACAATAATTTTGCATTCTCTTATACATTGCCATTTTATAAATGGAAAAAGTTTTATCCCACGGCGGGGAATTTTAGGAAGAAAAAGAATAAGCATTCTTACTACTTCAAATATCTGGTGGATGAACAGAAGGGTACTTATGAGTTAGTACAATCAATCGAGCTTCCTTATTCTAAACTCATCAGCGGTGTGCAGAATTATAAAGGGAATGTTACATTTGGCAGTGGATTTGACCATACTTATGGAGAGTATGATAAGGATGGGATGCTGATCCGGATGTATAAATATAAGGCAAAGAAATATGCCTATCGGGTTTCGAAGTATGATTTCAGGGGATATTTTTACAGAAAGGCAAATTGGATACACTAATACAACGAAGAACTTGAATTACATGGCGGAAGAAGAGGTTGGATAATAATATGAAAAAGAGAGTGATTAAAGTATTCGGTGCCATTACTGCGGCATTCAGTATTTTTATGATGTTTGGCTGGTCGTTCTTTGCCATCATGGTCCGGTGCAAGACGAGGAAAAATGCTGTCAAAAAGAAATGGTTTCAGCTATCCCATACGAAGATCAATCATCCGAGGCATAAATATGAGAAAGAATATGAGGAGGGCAAGGCATGGTGCAGAGACCAGGATATGCAGGACTGCTATATCCGCAGTCTGGATGACCTGATCCTGCATGCCTGTTACCTGCCGGCCGAAAATGCGGAGCGGTATGTCATACTGAGCCATGGATATAAAGGAAGCGGTTTTGGGGATTTTGCCTATACTGCCAGATTTCTTCATGAAAATAAATGCAATCTGCTTTTTATTGACCAGAGATGCTGTGGGCAGAGCGAGGGCAAGTATATTACTTTCGGGGCGAAAGAACAGTATGATGTACAGAGATGGACCTATTATATTGCCAGAAGGAACAAGAATAAGCTTCCCATCTATCTTTATGGGGAATCCATGGGGGCAGCGGCGGTGCTCATGGCATCCGGGCACAGGCTGCCATCGAAGGTAAAGGGGCTTATTGCAGATTGCGGGTTCTGGTCAATGAAGAGCCAGCTCCAGGATATTGCGGCCAATTGGTTTCATCTGAACTGGATTCAATTGTTGCTGTTCCGGGTGGATCTGTTCTGCGGATTGTTAGGTGGGTTCCGTATGCGTGAGGCGGATACCACAAGGGCAATGAGGGTAAATAGAAGGCCGGTTTTGTTTTTTCATGGTGAGAAGGATACTTATGTGGAACCAAAGAATTCCCGGTACAATTATTATATGTGCCGTGCCCCTAAGGAGCTTGTGGTGATACCGGAGGCAAGGCATCTTTGCAGTGCCTATGAGGATACAGAGCGGTACAGGAAGAAAATGTTAGAATTTTTTGCAAGATATGATGGATAGCATGATAAGTCATGGTCAATTTTGGGTAAACTGTTTGTTAAGTCCCTGAAGGGGTAGAAATAAAGAGTAAAATGTGTTACCTTCACAAAAGAGCACATTAAACCGGAAGTGAGACAGGAGGTCACTCATGAAAGAAACAAAGCAGTACTATCCATTAACAGCAGCGCAGAAGATGCACCATCATTGGATTCGGGATTATAAGACACAACAGGTGTCAGGTGTCAGTGTTGTGGCATCCCTGAAGGCGGCCCTGGATTTTGGCCTGTTGAAAAAATGCATTCAATTAGAATTTGAGCGTTACGGCTGCATGAGGGTACGTTTTACAAAACCCGATCGGGATGGAGAAGTAAAACAGTATGTTGCAAAAAAAGGGGCGGGGGATATTCCGCTGAAAGATCTGTCAGGCATGACACTAGGTGAGGCAGACGACTTGATGCAGCAGTGGGCATATGAGACCTTTGATGGGGATGATATCCCGATGTGTGAAGTGGCTATGGTAAAACTACCAGAGGGATATAATGGATTCTTTGTCCATATGGATCACAGGCTGATTGATTCCTGTGGCCTGGTGGTGATGATCAATGACCTGATGCAGCTATATACACATTATCGGTTCCAGTCTGAATATCCCATGGACCTGGCTGATTATGAAACAGTTCTGGCAAAGGATCTGAAAAAGGCAAATAATGAGAAACGTTTTGCAAAGGATAAGAAATTTTGGGAAGATATGCTGGATGCTATGGGTGAACCCCTTTATTCTGATATACAGGGGCCTGCTGTTCTGGAAGAGGCGAGAAAGCGGCATGGCGATAAGAAGCTGAGGGCGGCAGACATAGAGATGGAGGATCTGTTTGTAGAAGTGAAGGATTATTATCTGGAGCCAGAACCGACAAATAATCTCATTGCTTTCTGTATGAATCATCAGCTTTCCATGACGAATCTGCTTTTGCTGGGGATACGTACTTATTTATCAAAGGTAAATAATGGACAGGAAGATATTACAGTTGAAAACTTTATCTCAAGACGTTCTACCCATGACGAGTGGACTTCAGGAGGCAGCAGGACTATTATGTTCCCATGCCGGACTGTGATCTCTGCGGAGACAGATTTTATGTCAGCGGCATATGAGATCCAGAATATGCAGAATAAGATCTATCTGCACAGTAATTATGATCCTGCGCTCATCGCAGAGGATATGAGAAAGCGTTATCATACGCCGGAGAATACCACTTATGAGAGCTGTTACCTCACCTACCAGCCGATGCCGGTAAAGATGGACAACCCTCATCTTGCAGACATCCCACAGCATTCCAAGTGGTTTGCGAATGGCGCAGCCACCAAAAAGATGTATTTGACAGTATCACATACAGGAAATGGGGGAATGAATTTCTCCTTCCACTATCAGACCGCTCATTTGGAAGAGCATGATATGGAACTTTTGTATTACTATATGATGCGGATCCTTTTCAAAGGGATTGCGGAGCCGGATATGAGTATCGGTGAGATCATGGAACAAGTGTGAATGAAAAGACCAGATTATGACATAAAAGGGAGCATACCTGTCATAAAAACCTGTGTCAGTATGTCCGCAATGATCTCCTTTGGAACCTGGAAATTTTCTCTGGTCCATTTGTGGAGCACGCCCAGCGTACTGCCGATGATAGAGGCGATCATATAGGAAAATTCATCTTTTTTATTTTGGGAAGGCGATGCATTCTTTGTGATATGGGTCACATAGCTGTGAAACATGGTCATTGCCTTCTCAAAGAATTTATCTCCCCGGGGGCTTCGGAGGAGATTGGCTAAGAATGGGTTCGTCATAGTGTAATCGCAGATGGTGAGGTAAAATGACCTGCACATATCCAGGTCATTCTTTGGATGAAAGGTTTCCATAAAGGTGAAGATATCCTGGATCGTTTTATCCTCAATGGCTGTTACAAGGGCAGGGATATTTTCATAATGATTGTAGAAAGTGCTCCGGACGATCCCGGCTTTCTTTATGACATCCGATACTGTTATCTTTTCTAACTCTTTTTCTTTCAGGATTAAAAAGAAGGCATCATAGATCGCCTCATCTGCTACATGGTATCGCTCGTCCTGTGTTTCATTTATCATATCGATCTCCGTTCCGAATGGTGTTTTTTCATAATTATAACATATATTGTCTGAAAAGTAACATAAATCGTTGGAATTACAGAAAACAGTCTTGTATTTTGGTTCTAAACATAATATAATCTCATCTTTGACAGTTGATTAGATAAATAAGTGCCACAATCCTTGCAT
>CANRWA010000077.1 GCA_947643415.1 uncultured Clostridia bacterium
CAAAAGGTGGTGCATAAGGACCGGCGGGCGGCTATGCTGCAAAAAGGCAGGAAAACGCCAGCAGACAGTATAAGATCCGTTGCCTTGGCCGGGGTATAAAAAGCAGCATATTGTCTAGTTTCTTAGAAAATAATTAGCACTCACTCTTGACGAGTGCTAACAATAGTGGTATAGTATGGGTAGATTTTAGAAATACTAATATCTATCCATATTTTATTCTCGCGAAGGCAAAGTGAGGATGGTGCAAATAAATTTGCACCATCTGAGCGTGCCCGCGGGGTCAAATACCCCACCCCTTGGGGCGAATCTTGCCAAGGAACCGAAAGGTTCCTTTAGAGAAGCTAAGTCATGCCCTGTAGCTTGCTGTGGGGTATTTGACTCTCGCTGCTTTTCACTTGCAGAAAGGAGTGATCTTTTATGAACATTACTAAATTTACCCAAAAATCAATGGAGATTATGAACAATCTGGAGAAGACAGCATATGATTTTGGAAATCAGGAGATAGTACAGGAACATCTGCTCTACAGCATGCTGACTATAGAGGACAGCCTTCTGGCGAAATTGTTGCAGAAGATGGAGATTGACCCGGCTGTATTCCAGGCGCAGGTGGAAGGGCTTTTGGATAAACGTCCGAAAGTGGAAGGTGGACAGGTATTTATTGGAAATGATTTGAATAAAGTACTTGTCTATGCTGAAAATGAAGCAAAGGCAATGGGGGACGAATATGTTTCCGTGGAACATCTTTTCCTCAGTCTTCTTCGAAAACCTTCTAATGAGGTAAAGGGCCTGCTGAACGAATTCCGCATTGACCGGGAGCGTTTTTTACAGGCGTTATCCAAAGTAAGGGGAAACCAGAAAGTTACCAGTGACAATCCGGAGGCAGTGTATGACAGCCTGGAAAAGTATGGATATGATCTGGTGCAGCGTGCCAGGGACCAGAAACTGGATCCGGTGATTGGAAGGGATGCCGAGATTCGGAATATGATTCAGATCCTGTCCCGTAAGACGAAAAATAATCCGGTACTCATCGGTGAGCCGGGTGTTGGTAAGACAGCAGTGGTAGAAGGGCTTGCCCAGCGTATTGTCCGGGGCGATGTGCCGGAAGGATTGAAAAATAAACAGCTTTTTGCACTGGACATGGGTTCGCTGATCGCAGGAGCCAAATACAGAGGAGAGTTTGAGGAGCGTCTCAAAGCAGTTTTGGAAGAGGTAAAGGAGAGCGATGGACAGATCATTCTTTTTATTGATGAACTGCATACCATTGTAGGGGCAGGAAAGACAGATGGCGCTATGGATGCCGGAAATCTTCTGAAACCGATGCTGGCAAGAGGAGAGCTGCATTGTATCGGTGCCACAACATTAGATGAGTACCGCATGTATATAGAGAAAGATGCAGCGCTGGAGCGGCGTTTCCAGCCTGTTATGGTAGCAGAGCCCACAGTGGAGGACACGATCTCCATTCTCCGGGGACTGAAAGACCGCTATGAGGTATTTCATGGGGTCAAGATCACAGATGGGTCGCTGGTATCTGCAGCAGTGCTGTCTGACCGATATATTTCTGACCGTTTCCTGCCAGATAAAGCCATTGATCTTGTGGATGAAGCGTGTGCCCTGATCAAGACCGAGTTGGATTCCCTGCCGACTGAACTGGACGAGATTCAGCGCCGCATTATGCAGATGGAGATCGAGGAGGTGGCATTAAAGAAAGAGACAGACCACCTCAGCCAGGAGCGTCTGACGGATCTTCAGAAGGAGCTTGCTGAACTGCGGGAAGATTTTGCCGGACGGAAAGCAAAGTGGGACAATGAGAAATCAGCGGTGGAACATGTTCAGGAATTAAAGTCACAGTTGGAAGAGCTGAATAACCAGATTGAGGCGGCTACGAATCATTATGACCTGGAGAAAGTGTCAGAGCTGCAGTATGGCAAACTGCCGAAACTCCAGAAGCAGCTTGCTGTGGCAGAAGATGCGATGCACAGCGGAGAACAGTCATTGGTTCATGAGAGTGTGACGGATGATGAGATCGCAAAGATCATATCCAGATGGACAGGAATCCCGGTTGCCAAACTGACAGAGTCAGAGCGGAACAAAGCCCTTCATCTGGATGATGAGCTTCACAAACGTGTAATTGGGCAGGATGATGGGGTGACAAAGGTGACAGAGGCGATCATCCGTTCTAAAGCAGGCATCAAGGATCCAGATAAACCCATTGGATCATTTCTGTTCCTTGGTCCCACCGGGGTGGGAAAGACAGAGCTTGCCAAGAGCCTTGCTGCATGTCTTTTTGACGATGAGGCAAATATGGTGCGTATTGATATGAGTGAATATATGGAGAAATATT
Organism: uncultured Clostridia bacterium; assembly: GCA_947643415.1. Taxonomy (GTDB): domain Bacteria; phylum Bacillota; class Clostridia; order Lachnospirales; family Lachnospiraceae; genus Eubacterium_F. Next base: position 2,342 of record CANRWA010000077.1, read on the forward strand.
CGGTCTCCCGTCTTATTGGGGCGCCTCCGGGATATGTGGGGTACGAAGAGGGCGGCCAGCTTACTGAGGCAGTGCGCCGCAAACCATATTCTGTCGTCCTCTTTGACGAGATTGAGAAAGCACATCCAGATGTATTCAATGTTCTCCTGCAGGTGCTGGATGACGGGCGGGTTACAGATTCCCAGGGACGTACCGTGGATTTCAAGAACACGATCCTTATCATGACCTCCAATATTGGCGCTGAATATCTGTTGGATGGGATCGACAGCGAAGGAAATATCGCACCGGAAAGTGAACAGGCAGTGATGGATCAGCTCAGGGGAAGTTTCCGGCCGGAATTCCTGAACCGTCTGGATGAGATCATTATGTTTAAGCCGCTTTCACGGAATGATATCAGTGCGATCATTGATCTTTTGATCAAAGATGTAAATAAGAGGATACAGGATAAGGAGATCACTCTGTCACTGTCTGACAAGGCAAAAGAATATATTACAGAACAGGCATATGAGCCGGCATATGGGGCAAGACCACTGAAACGTTATCTGCAGAAAAATGTAGAAACCCTTCTTGCGAAAAAAATTTTGGCTGATGAAGTACAAATGGGGCAGCAGTTGGTGATGGACGTGGGAGAAAACGGATTGCAGATAGAATAGCACAATGGTGTCAATTTGAACCCACTATTATTCAAAAAAATAAAAAGGCAAATAGGAGGCTGCATGGCGCAGCCCCCTTCTTATTATTTCTTTATTTTGATTTTTTTTACAGAACTCCATTTGCCATAAGACTTTTTGCCGTTGACTGTTTTGTAAGCACGGACACGAATGTAGTAAGTCTTTTTCTTTTTCAGCTTTTTAATGGTTAATGATGTTTTATTGGTTGTTTTTGTTTTCTTTGATTTAAATTTTTTGCTTGTGGAATATTGTAGCTGGTAACCTTTAGCCGCAGTTGATTTTTTCCATTTGACTACAATTTTTCCCTTACCGCCTGCTTTCACTGATTTTAAAATAATTTTTGTCAGTATCGAATTTGAAGGGGTGGATGATTGGATATTAGCATTCGTTCCTGGTGTAGTCGATGTAGTGGAACCAGTAGATCCATTTGATCCAGTATGTATGTTATTTCCATTCCCAATGGAGACGGGTATCTTACTGATTGTCCTTGTTTCAATGGCACCGCAGTCGGTACAGGTTCTCTCTTCTATTCCGTTCTCTGTTGTAGTGGCTGGTTTTGTTGTTGTCCATGGGCTATAAGTATGGACGTGTTCAGTATTAAGGTCAAGCCAGTAAGTAAATGTATATTGGGTAAGGTTATTACTTAAATAAAATTTGAAACAATAATTTTCATTTGCTTTTAATTTAAATCCCTTTCCCTTTAACCATTCAACTTCCTTATCCTGAGAGTCATAAAGTGTATATTCCCACTCCTCATATAAATCTTTTAGGGGGAGATTATTTTGAGTGCTATACCACAATGAATAGTAGCCATTTTCTTTTGGTGTAAATTTATATTGCGTATAATACCAGGAATTTGGGTTGACAGATATTTTTTGGCCGGTAGTTAAGTTACCATATACGTTCCCGGCATATTGAACTTTGGTAAGGACGTCTAATTCGGTGGTGATTTCAAAGACATCTAAATATGTAAATTTGACTTTTTGTTTTCCGGGCTTAAAATGATAGGTATCGTCTCTTTCTCCCAAATATTCTACTTCTATTTCACTGGAATCCATATCTGTATAAAAATCAAGGATTTCACTTTTCCCATTTTTATAATTTACTTTAAAGGAAGCAGTAATCAAATTTATAGTTGTATCAAATGTAGACAATATAGGCGCTTCATTTAGTTCAATAGAGGTAATCACATTCGATTTCTGTATTGAACTGTAAGCAGGTAATTCGCTGCCGTTTTCATTTCCAAAATCATAATATGAAACAATAAAATAATATTCTGTACCAGCCTCTAATTGAAATAATGCATAATTATTTGTATCAGAAGTGTCTCTTGTGCCTAGTTTAGTTAAACGGTCATCCTTTTTTGAATATAGATCTACAAAATGTGAAGACTGTCCTGTTTTAAGTTGGAAAAAGAAAGAATATGTCATACTTTCTTCTGGTGTATATGTACAAATGCTATAGCCATTTTGAAAAGCCAGAGTTTCTTTTTTGAAGTCTGAGAGTGAAAGTGCAGAATAAGGACTTTTCGTTATTAGTAATGAGACATCTCCCTGCATTAATTGTTCATAATCAATACCGTCTCCGCACAAAATTTTTATTGTATATGTCGTGTTTTTCATTAAATATAATGCATTTACAACGTTGGCTTCCGTTGATTCTGTATTTTCGTAGATTTCATGCATAACTTGGTTTCCATCTTCTGTAAAACAAGAGGCGATAGCACAAGTCTCTTTAGAATCAGTAAGTTTGACATTGTAAAATCCAGTTTCTGTAGGAATGAAGGTAAGTTCTTTTGAACCTTCCACTGTTCCGGACCATTCGGCTCCTTCTGTGATAGAATCAACTGCCGCTGCCAATGTAGTTTTTGATGAAATCAGTCCAAACAGGAAAACGGCTGTAATCATTAACAATCGGTTTATTTTTTTCATTGTATCATCCTCCTTTTTAATTGTGAAAAATAATACAATAATTATACAAAATTATTTTGATAATGTCAAATAATGTTAAAAGACTTTTATTCGCGCCGTTGAGCTAAAGGTAAGAGGGGGCTGCCTTTAGACCGTCCCCTCTTACTGTGCATAAGCACATCATCATTATTTGCAGAATTGTTTATCGAAATCTGGGTTGGTAGGCACCGCCTACAACCAGTTACTTGCAGAATTGTTTATCAAAATCTGGGTTGTAGGCGTAGAAGTTCTTCTTGTTCAGATTATCCTGAATAAGGCGCAGCCCTTCGCCAAAACGTTGGAAGTGTACTAATTCTCTCTGGCGCAGGAAGCGGATCGGATCACATACTTCCGGATCTTTTACCAGACGGAGAATGTTGTCATATGTTGTTCTTGCTTTCTGTTCTGCTGCTGGTTTGTAGGGATAACATTTAATGGAGCAGTGGTTGCTCATAGTATCATAAATGGCATATTTTATGGGAGTTGTTCTGTCTATTTGTTTTGTTCTATTACATCAATCTTTTTTTCGATGCTGTCTATAGTTTTATCAAGATGGCATTTATAATTTTCATTTTTGGAATATCTTTTAACTGAAACAAGGAAAGATCTATAGCCAGCCAAATAGTTTTCTAACTGGTATTTGCTTTCAAATTTTTGTGATCCTTTATCTTTTTTAATTGTTCTTGTTAGTTGTTTGAAATATTCCTCTGTATTAACAAATTTATTATGATCTAAGAAGTATAAAACTCTTTTTAAATTTTTTAATTTCTTGCGGGACAGGCGAATATCAGTAGAAATAACAAATCCTCCTAAAGATATTTCATTTTTTGCCTGGATCGTTTTCTGATAGTTTATCTTAAACCCATAGGAAGATAAAATATGACTAATCCCAGATATAAATCTGGAATGATGAATATTGTTATTGTCAGAGGAAAAAAGAAGATCATCCACGTATCTGCTATAATCAACTCTGCATTTGTTACAATACTTTTGTATTCTTAGGTCAATTTGACGAAAAATAATATTAGAAATAGCTGGGGAGGAGGGGGCACCCTGAATAACTCTTCCATTGTATAATAATATATCTATAATTTTATCCAAAATATATGTTTTGGATCTACATTCATCAGAAATATAATATTGTAAAACCTCTCTAATCCGATCTTCCCTAATAGTATCGAAAAAGGATTTTATATCTAATCGTAAATAATTTTTAGTACCCTGAAAACTGGTATGTTCGTTAAGAAAATCCAGATAATTCGTTCCTTCAACAAAACCATATACAGCATCGGATAACATAATGTTCTTTAGAAATTGTTCAGTTAAATTTTTTTGCAAAGAAAAAATTTGATTTTCTTTTTCAACACAATAAATCTGCCTTTTCCCATGCTTTTTCCGGATTTCAAAACTATTATTGTAATATTTGTCTTTGTTCTTTTCGTTTAATGCCTGATCCATTTTCTCTGGGGTGGTTTTAAGAATTATTTCATACAGCATATTCTTATTTTCTATCTTCCATATTCTCATAGTGGACGCTCCTCTAAAAGGGCTTTCTTTAATCAGTTTTAAAGAAAGCCCGGATGATGAGTACTTCTCATATCTCGCTTTGCGGATAATAAATATGGCACTAATAAATGTCGGCAGGTAAACAATTGTAATGGCTTTTCCCTTGGCTTTACAACAAAGGACAGTTTTTTTGACTGCCCTTCCAGTATTCATCAAGGAAATTTAAGTAAAACTTAAATTAATTTCTACTCATCAAATTTATTCTACCATATCACATAAAATTTGTAAAATAGAATTTAATTCAGGGAAATATTTTGCAAATTGTATTTTTTTAATGCTTAAATCTTTATAAGGATCAATTATTATGGAGAATATGTAATCAAAATACTCTTTTATCCAACCACTTACCTTACTGCCAATGGAAAAAGTATTGATCATATTAACAATATTATTTGGTAAAAGGCCTTGATTATAAGCCTCTTTTTTAGTCATTAGGAAATCAGTCTTTCCATTAACGATCAATCTTAGGAAAAGTGTTTTGCAATATAAATCTTCAAAATCAGGGTTTGATAATTCCTGCTGAAATTCGGCTTCCTTATCCGGATATTTTTTTAAATACCATTGTACAAATAGTTCTGCATTTTTTTCATTAACCAAGCTTCCCTCTATTGTTGTTTGCACTGGATATACATTGTATTCATAACAATATTGTTTTACTGAACAAATCAAATAGTTGAAGTCCACATCGTTTACCCAGTATTTATTGCTGTTTATTATAAATTTTTTATTACGTAACACTTTTAAGATTTTTTTTCTCGTTCCATATGTCCGGTCTTTTTTTCCATCATATTGGAAATACATATATTTTTCCGTTTTGTTTATTTTTTTCATCGTTAAAGGATTGATGGATTCGTCATTTTTTAAACGAAAATGGTTTTTACTATATTTCAAAATTTTGTCCATATCAGAGATTATTATATATGGCACTGTGTATTTTGCATTGCTTGGATCTATAATCTTCATACTGGCCCCATCTGAAGATTGATAAAAGTGTATTTTTTTTAACTGAGGAAACAATTCTGTTAGTTTTCTGTGTTGAAATACTTGAAATTCTGTTTTCCCTTCTACAAAAGCGATACCTTTAGCAAAATAACATTCTGTTTCTCGTGTACTAATGATATTTTTATCAGTATCGTTAACTATATCACGCATTCTTTCAATAAATGAATAATTATTACGATGAAAGATCCTATCAATACTCACTGAAATATCATTTTTTATTAATTTTGCTACCAAATTGGTTGAGTGAGTCGTAAAAGCAATAGTTACTCTTTTACTTTTTATCGTGTTGATACAGTCCACTAATTCATCAATATAACTCAGATGCAGCCCTATTTCAGGTTCATCAAGAATAATAAGAGGATTTTTCCATCCAGTATCTGCCAGTGATGATATTAACTGTAAGAATAGCTTTATATATTTTAGTGAGTTTATACCATCTGAATTGTATTGTAAATTGTTTTCATCATATATAAATTCAGTTCCTCTTAAACGTACTTGTAGTGCATTCTTAAATCTTGCCATATAATTTTTATCATTAATATATATTTTTTCATTTTCTAAGATTTCTTGTATCCGTTTTAGGGATTTAGAATATTTTTCACCATATATTGCCTCGAAACATTTATTAAGCATTTCATTTCTTTTGCTATCATTTATTTTGATATTACTTATCCCTAATTCACTCATGACATCCCATAGCTGAGACCATTCCTGTAGAGAAATAAATCTTGTATCAATCATATATAATGGGAAGAGTTTATTTAATGATTTTCTAAGGTCATAATCATCAGGAAACCATTGGATTTGTCCGTTGCGATATTGGATGAGTTTAATGGCTATTTTAGAATCTTTCTTATATACGTCAATTAATTGATTTATCTCATCTAAGTAAAGGTTTGTATTTGTTTTTTGTAACTGGCTTAGATCATAGATGATTTCAATCTGCATTTTTTGTGAATAGGTATTGACTTTATCTAAAATGTTTTCGCCAAATTGATCCTTTGAAGACAATTTTTCATAAAAATATTTAATGGCATCCAAAAGGTTTGATTTTCCAGCACCGTTTTCTCCTAATATACAGAAGGCGTCATATTTATTCGAAAAGTCAAAATATACATTTTTAAGTGATTTAAAATTTTTGATTTTTATGCTTTGTATTCCCATAGATCCTCCATATTGTGAGATATGTAAAGTGGCAGCTTTTATTCACAGTAATAAATTATTAATTCGATTTTATATTATTATGAAAAATATGTCAAATATGCTAGGTGTTTTGTAACTATAGTACTATTAGAATTTTGATTATCATAATATGGTAAAAAACAGAAGGAAACGCCTTTATGCCAAAAAGTCAGTACACTTTTCCAATAATTAAAAGAGATTATGATTGCAGATCCTTTTACAAAAGTACTTCGTACCAGACTATCCAAATCAGATATACACAGTTATGGGAAAAATATATTTCACAGCAAGAAGAAAGAAAAGAATATGATCAGTGGAGATGAAAGATAATGAATCAGAAACTATTGGCAGCCATCTATGCAAGGCTGTCGGAGGAAGACCGGAACAAAAGCGATTCTTCCATTGACAGTGAAAGCATCGTCAATCAGGTGATGCTGCTGAGGCAGTATGCCGAAAACAAGGGATGGGAGGTGTATGATTGCTATACAGATGATGACTGGGCAGGGGCGGACAGAAACCGCCCCGCTTTTAACCGCCTGTTACAAGATGCCGAAGAGGGGAAGTTTAATATTGTATTGTGCAAAACCCAGAGCCGGTTTACCCGTGAGCTGGAGATGGTGGAAAAATACATACATGGTTTGTTCCCGCGCTGGGGTATCCGTTTTGTCGGGGCAGTAGATAATGCAGATACAAGTATTAAAGGAAATAAGAAATCCCGTCAGATCAATGGGCTTGTCAATGAGTGGTATCTGGAGGATATGTCAGAAAATATCAAGGCTGTTCTTACCACAAGACGGCAGGAGGGGTATTATATTGGATCCACACCCTTATATGGCTACAAAAAAGATCCGGAACGAAAGGGGCATCTGATCATTGACCCGGAGGCGGCTGAGGTGGTAAGGCTGGTGTTTCATTCCTTTGCCAATGGAATGGGGAAGACAGCGATTGCCCGGATGCTCAATCAGCGGGGGATTCCCAACCCGACGGAATATAAGCGGCGGAAAGGAATCACATACAAGACACCACAGCATAAGGCAGGTACTCTCTGGAAATATTTTTCCATTTCAGATATGCTGGCGAATGAAATGTATATCGGAAATCTTGTACAGGGAAAATATGGAAGTGTATCTTATAAGACAAAAGAAAACAAGCCGGTTCCCAAAGAAAAATGGATTCGGGTGGAAAATACGCATGAACCTATTATAGACAGGGAACTTTGGGAAACCGTCCAGAAAATGAGGAAAGAAAGGGCAAGACCTTTTTCAACAGGCGAGACAGGGCTTTTTGCCAGAAAAGTAAGATGTAAACATTGTGGCTATATCATGCACGCCGGGAAAGGGCGCGGAAAACGGTATTTGAAATGCGGTACCAGACATGCGGCAAAGGATGCCTGCATTGGCTCCTTTATATTTGTAGATAAACTGGAGCAGATTGTTATCGAAGAACTGCGGAAGATGAATGACCAGTATCTGGATCAGGATCAGCTTGAGGATGAGATTGTCCTGAAGCACTCTCTGTCAGAAGAAATTGCAAAATGGGAGGAAAAGAAAAAAAAGATTGAGAAACAGATGGTGCAGTTGGATCACGCCATGAAAAATCTGTATCTGGATAAGGTAAAGGGCGAGATTGGCATTGATCCGTTCAAAGTCCTCAGCCAGGAGCTGGAGCAGGATAAGGAAAGGGCAAAAGAGCAATATGATACATTCCTGCAGAAAATCCAGGAACTGCAGGAGCAGTTGAAAACACACAGTGACAAGAAGAAAATCATTCAGGAATATACAGATGTCAAAGAGCTCAACCGGGCGATGGTAGAACAACTTATTGATTATATCGAAGTCTCCAAGCGGGATCCCGTTACAAAGATACTAAAGGTGGAAATCCACTGGAACTTTTAGGGTTCTGGTGGATTTAAATTGTAAATGTGGTAGTGCTGTGGTATACTAGGGGCAAAGAAAAGTCTGACGGGAGATGGTTTTATGATGGTAACTCCAGATGTAACAGCAAAGTTGGAATCTTTATCTTCAGATGATTTTCAGATGGTAATCAGGCTTATTGATCGTTTGGCAGACAAGCCATCTACTGTGTTGCGTGCGGCTCGTGAAAAGTATGTTATTAAAAATCCAATGACTATGGTAGAAATTGATCAGGAGATACAGGCTTATAGGAGAGAGGTGAAATCGTTATGAGTACAGCAAAACAAATGATTATTGATAATCTTTCCAATATATCAGATGATATACAGGATGAATTTGAGGTTATGGAAAACCTGTACAAGTTATTGCGATATCAAAAAAGTGTGCAGTCTATCAAAGAAAATGGGGGGCATTCATCAGAAGAGGTGCGGATGATGTTTCAAAAGAAACATGCTGAAAGGAAATTAACTATATGAATGTGATTTGGTCTGATTTAGCGATTCAGGATCTGGAAGATATTGAAGAGTATATTGCCAGAGATAATCCGGATAGAGCCATTTCATTTATTATGGAACTAGTTGATCTGGGGGATTCTTTAGGCCTGGAAGGGCAGGAGATGAAAGGCACGCCGGCAAAATGGATTCAAAACCCAAATGTACGAGAATTGTATTATCATGAATATACGATAATTTATGAAGTACGGGAGAATGATGTTATTATTCATGAGGTACATAATTTCAGAAAACTATCCAGATATATGGGGCTGAGATAGATATTATCAAATTCAGAAATTCTTTTGTTGTCCTTACAAAGCAGCACCATCTGCTGCCATATCTTCTGTCAGATCCGTAACGGGATCCCCTGTGCTTTGAAATTCGGCTGCGCTAAATGGGACGCCGCCAGCGGATTGGGGCCAGAGCCCAACCGTGTGGTCAATATAATATTCAGAAAATCCCTGTGCCTGCAATTCATCGGCAGTCAGGTTGCGGGTGAGCTGGTGAACGATGGCACAGATCATCTCGCAGTGATTCAGTTCTTCGGTGCCGATATCAGTCAGGATTCCGCAGACACGTTTGTCATTGTTGGAGTAGCGTTGTGACAGATAGCGCTGAGAAGCACCGAGTTCCCCGTTTGGTCCTCCAAACTGGGAGATTATTACCTTTGCCAGTTTCGCATTTGGTTTCGTGATATTTACTGGGTATTCCAGAGTTCGGTCATACGTCCACATTAATTACAACCCCCTTCCCAAGGCCATGGGTCACGTACCCAGGTCCAGCCGTCGCAGGTGTCGACAGTGTTGGAGGTAAGTGGTCCAAAAGTACTCTCATAAGCACGGCGAACATCCTTATTGATCTGCTGGTATTTGTTGTAATAGTCCATTGCTTTCTCGTCATCTGGGTGGGTGTCCAGATACAGTCCGATGTCAATCAGGGCAAACGCAGCTTCGCGCACCCGCTGCATCATCATCTCTTTACTCATATTGTTATTGCGCATTATCCCATCCTCCTTCCGCAGGAGCAGTTCTGGCGCTGTTGGGAAAAAGAACCAGGTCTCATTTGAGGCTTTGCCTGACAGGCAGCCTGAGAACCGATAAAAGGAAATACAAGATCTTCGAAAATACTTCCCTGTTCCAAACCGCAGTTGGCATCCAGAACATTTTCAAATGGCTGCCATGGTACATATGCCATGGCGAGTGGTTTATTTGATAGATTCATGGTAACTCCTTGAACTTTTTTACTGTTAGTATATGTAGAAAAAAGTCGAATGTGTGGGAAAAAATAAAAAAGTGCCGAAAGAAATCCGGCACTTTTTATAAGAATCAGATTATTGTTCCAAAATCTGCAGAATCTGTCTGAGGTCAGAGATCAGATTTCTGGAAAATGCCTGGGCTTCTTGATAGATCTGTTCAGCCTTGGCATATTGCCCGATATTTAATGCATTGATAACTTCCTCACCAAATTTATGAAAACGTTTGTGTTTGTATTCAAGACCATTCCATATAAGAAGGATCTCTGGTTTCTGTGGTGTCATGGCATAGTAAAAATGCCCGAAACCGCATTTGGAGGAATTTAGCTGTAAAGGTGTGACATTGCGGCTTTTAACCATTTTTTCCAGATTCGAGAGCCACGTATGATGTGCTGTAATAGCATTGTTTATATATTTGGCAAATTCTTGGTCCTTCAGATGTAAAAATGGGTCCTTGGACATATTTCCCATCTGTTTTACTGTATCATCCAGTGTCTTTTCGATGGAAACGACTGGCTGCACGGCCTGTTTCAGATCACTGCCCACCTGCTGCATAAAAGCTGTGCTGTCCTTTAGCTGGTTTTCCATCCGTGCCATAGAAGTGCTGATCTCTTCACTGACAGCAGCGATGGAGGAGATGGAATCGTTTACCTTCGAGACACGCTTTTGGCTTTCATCATTTAATTCCCAGACATTTCTTATTTTATCAGTCATAGTATCAAGGTAGTCAATGGTGTTTGCAGTACTTTGGGTACTTTTCTCCGAGGCTTCTCTGATCTGGTCTACAAAGATACTCATGGTGCCGGTGAGGTTCTGGGTTTCTTCTGCCAGACTACGGATCTCTCCAGCAACAACGGCAAATCCTTTACCGGCATCGCCTGCCTTGGAGGCTTCCAGAGAGGCATTTAGTGCCAGAATATTTGTCTGGGTGGATATGGCATCAATTCCTTTGATGACTTCCCCTATGTGCCCGATCATGTCCAAAAGCTCATTCATATTTTGTTGAAGTTCCTGGGAGATAGAGATCGTTTGTTCTGAAAGATCCCGGATCGTCGTCAACTCGGCCTGCCCTGCCTCGATTTTTTTATAAACCTCTTTGGTGTCGGTTGAGATATCTCCAATAGAATCAGCCAGTTCTTCATGCTGGCTGTTTGCCTGGTCAGAGGAACCAAAGATGGTGTCGGCGGCTTTTGATACACTATGGGAAATATCCATTATTTTTTCTGTTTGATGCTGCATGGTAAGATCAAGGGAACTGATTTCCATAACTGCTTTGGTGTTTTTTTCCAAAATTTCCGCAAACTGCTGCCTGTTTTTGGCAAGTCTCTGGTAGATGCTGTTTAATTCTGGTTTCCGGGAGTAATCAGTTTCCTTCAACTCCGAAACTGCCTGTAAAAGACGGGTAGTTTTTTTGCTCATTGCCATTCGCATAGCTCCTTTTCTTTTTTGTATTAGCTCAACGGCGCCAATTTGAACCCGCCGTGGACGGCGTATTTTGGCGGACTACTGTGTTTTTCGTCCTTGTCTTGCGGTGGCTGCGGCGATTAAAACTAACGCACGCATTCACAAAATAGCAGTGATAGAAACGGGTTCAAATTGGCGCCGTAGAGATAAAATCAATATTTATTTCCTATAATAAAGGATTTTAAGATTTTTGCAAGTCTTTTTTCGTAATTGCATTTAATTGTCATTGTCTTTGTTCAAAAGTAATGGTAGATTTCAAAAAAATAAAAATAATGTGAAAAGAACTTGACAAAGTAAGATGACTCTGTTATATTAATAACAGTAATCATTACTATTATTAAAAACGATAAGACGAATGGAGATGATTATGTCTGGATTAAAGTACAGTAGACAGAGAAGTGCTGTCCTGCATTATCTGCGTTCGGTCACATCACACCCTACAGCGGAGCTTGTATACCAGGCAATAAGGCAAGAGTTTCCTAAGATCAGCCTGGGTACGGTATACCGTAATCTGAACCTGTTAGCGGATCAGGGAGAGATCCTGCGGCTTAATTGTGGGGATGGCGTGGATCATTATGATGCAGTCATTGAGCCACACAATCATTTTATCTGCCGCAGTTGTGGACAGGTTCTGGATCTGCCCCTGATATCAATGGAGGCGGTGGACAGGCAGGCAGAGGAGTTGTGTGCCGGACACATTGAGGGACATGAATTATATTTTTATGGAAAATGCAATTCATGTTTAATGAAGTAAAAATGTGGCTATAGTATTATACAGAGGCCGCAAAAAATATATTTAATAAAGGAGAAAGAATTATGGCTAAGTATGTATGTTCAGTATGTGGTTATGTTCACGAAGGAGACAGTGCACCGGAGCAGTGCCCGGTATGTAAGGCACCGGCAGAGAAGTTCACAAAGCAGGAAGGCGAGAAGACATGGGCAGCAGAGCATGTAGTAGGTGTTGCCAAGGGTGTCAGTGAGGATATTACAGCAGATCTTCGTGCTAATTTTGAGGGCGAGTGCACAGAAGTAGGCATGTATCTGGCTATGGCACGTGTGGCTCACCGTGAAGGATATCCGGAAGTAGGCCTGTACTATGAGAAGGCTGCATGGGAAGAGGCAGAGCATGCTGCTAAGTTTGCAGAGCTGCTTGGCGAAGTTGTTACGGATTCTACTAAGAAAAACCTGCAGATGCGTGTAGATGCTGAGAATGGTGCAACTGCTGGTAAATTTGACCTGGCAAAACGTGCAAAAGCTGCTGATCTTGATGCAATTCATGATACTGTTCATGAGATGGCAAAAGACGAGGCAAGACATGGTAAGGCATTTGAGGGACTTCTTAAGAGATACTTCGGTTAATCCAGGTTTGTGTAGAATTAAGAGATTAGGAGATTTCGGGGTGCATGGACGATGGTTCGTGTACTCCGATTTTAGTTTAACGGTGCCAATTTGAACCCGTTTCAAATTGGCACCGTTGGGCTAGATGGAGGCAGCATATGGAATGGAAAAATAAATTAGATGAATGTTGTGCAGATGAGCTGGAGGAAATGGTGATTGACAACATCAGGGCAGGCTTTCTGTCAGATGATGAAATTTTAGAAGAATGTAAAGAGTATATGGAAGATAACTACCCGGACGATTGTGATAACATAACTGACGGTGAAATGTCTGATATGATCAGGGTTCTCCGTGATAAATATCAGAACACGGGAGAGCAGGAAAATTTCCTGAAACTGGATTCTGTTTTCAGCAAATTAGGAAAACAAGGTATTGTTGCGCTGCATTGTGCCGGCTATACGCAGTCAGATGGTTTTGATGACTGTAATGAAATTGCTTCAGAATGGCAGGAAGATGGAGATCCGGTTGTTGGCTGTTGTTTTTATACAATGCAGGATCTGGAACATATCTTACATAAAGAAAGTGACCTGCTTTATTTTTCATTTGGCAATTATTTTGATGAGCCAACGGCAGAGGAAGTCGGGCAGATTATCGTGAAAGAATTGGAGATTGCCGGTTTTCATATAGAGTGGGATGGAACTGCAGATAAGAGAATTGCTGTCAAAGATATTAAATGGGATAAATATTATATCGAAAACGAATAAGTAACATATGTAGAATAGAAATATACAAAAAACCTGAATTGTAAAAGTAAAGTCAGTATGAATGATTAAATTCTATCCCCTGTAA
>CANRWA010000078.1 GCA_947643415.1 uncultured Clostridia bacterium
ACACTCATTTTTTGCAAACCCGCTATTTGTTACTTAACAGGAATGCTCCCTTTATACTGTACTTTTCAGATAATCCAGCAGATCTCCCACACCACATGATGCATACCTTAATCTGTAAGTATCATTATAGCACTCCCATTTTTTATTTACCACCATAAAATATAAGGCTTCATGTGGTTTTAATGTGAAGTAGCCCTGCGAATATCTGTGGCTCATGGTCCTTTCGGCTGCGTTTGCGGAAATCGATATGCTCCTGCACTAAATGCCATGTTTCACGGTCAACTAATGGATATGTTTTTTTCGACTGGTAACGGAATATGTTGACATACAGGGCGTGACAGCATTTCCACAATAAGCGGCAGTGCTATCTAAATGTAAGCAAAGCAGTCTGAGAATTGAAAAGTCCCATGTTTTCATGTATAACTGAAAAAATAACTTAAACTGGGTTTTTGATTTAGATAACTCTATTAGTGCCTTAAAGGATATGCCTTGCGGCTACTATGCAGAAAGAAAAACTCAAAATGACGATTGGATTATTAGGAAGCAATAACTCCCTGTTTATTGAGAAAGTACAAAAAATGTAAAGGGAACGATATTATTGAAAATCGGGATGATGTACTTGCTATAGCATTTGATCCCTGTTTTATTGATTGCGAATCTGAACAAGGTTTTCTTATCAGAGAGTAGATTTCCCATTTATCTATCAAATCCTCTAATCCCTCGACTTTTTTGCTTGTCGTCCTGCACATAATTCTTACTGTACTCGGCGATTCATACACTCCGTCAGTTTTTTCTCTAACAAACGCTAGCTTTCTTTACTGCTGTTTGCTGGAACATATAAGTCAAATTTATTGGCCTCGCCATTTCCGTAGGAAATATCCTTATAGACTTTTCCGATTTCGTCCGTCATCTGCACAGAATATTCCTTTACTCATGATGCATTGTATCAGCGAATTATGCAACCTTGCTGGTATTGGCAGAGCTTCTTTTTATCGGAATTTTGAAAGCAAAGAGGATATTCTGCAGAGATATATCAATAAAATATTCAAAGAATGGACTAATGTTGGGAACGAAGCCAAGAACAAAAATTTATTTATCCGTGTGATCGAAAAAGATAATACTATCATTGGGCAGAACGCCAAAAGGTGCGGGCTTTCCATATCAGAATATCTCCGCCAGCGTGCTTTGGGGTATATGACGAGAGCCGTCCTGCCCAAAATTTTTTTCTCTTTTCATGATAAGCTGGACGAACTCTGCGTCGCTGCCGAAGGCAAAATTACAACGGATACGGAAGAAAAAAAAATTACTTTGATTGATGGAATCACCGCCGAGTTAATTCTCCCTCAAAAAAAGGCAGATGTGGGAAAACGAGAACAAAATCGTCGTTATCACAAACAGGACAACATATCCACTTTTCTTGCATATACACTCCTATAATAGCTATTTATAATCTTTTAAATTAGAGCAAACATCTATATTTCTGACATTGTTAGTACATGGCAGTTTTAAGAAAGTCTCATCACTAAGCCGGTATCTAAAAGTCACTTGAAATATTCCATCATTTAATTTTATAATATATTTCTCCTGAAATTCATCATAGACTTTATACGTTATCTTTTTCGAAAAATGTAATACGAATAACGGAGTATTGTATTCTTCCTTATAGGCAGGGGTAATGGAAAATCCTTTGATAATTCACGGACAAATAATTGGTCTGTTATTTGAAGCTCCCTTATGCAGGGCATCTTAAAAGTGCGGATAGCAACTTTGCGCTTTGAACAGGCAACAAGATACCATGCATGAGATTTGAAAACCAATTTCAACAACGGTTCGTCAATCTGATTGGTGATTGTCAATTCTGTATCAAAACACTCCCTCCCCTAAATATTTGTCATGCGGAACTATTAAACATTTTTCAATAGACTTCCAATAGCTGTCATAAAGATTTTTTTGTGCTGCTCCGTAGTTTTCTTTCGTATCAAATTCCCAATAAAGCATATACTTAACACTTTTTACAATACGGTTGATTTTAAGAGGTGGAAGCCCCTCCTTAATTTGCTCCATGTCTATGCGATACCCTCTTTTGGTGAACCGAAGCAGAAGTAATCCCTCCTGTTTTTCTAAGAGGCTTTTGGTTTGAAGCATCAGCGCTTCAAATTCTTCCACCTTTTGCGGTTTGACTTGATAAATACATATTTCAGTAAATGACATATTTAATTCCTCCTTCATTTTAGCTCAATGGCACCAATTTGAACCCGACATAATCGGAGATTTCTAAACTTTTATTTTGAGAATGCGAAGGCAATTAAATGAGTCGTAGCGGTGGCTACGACGATTGAAACTAACGCATGCATTCACAAAATAGCAGTTATAGAAACGGGTTCAAATTGGCGCCGTTGAGCTAGTTATAGCATTAGGAATGTGACAACAAACATGTCGCATTCCACAATTTATTTATATATGATATCATAATGATATAACTGTTCATATTTTACTATGCTGAAACTCCTTCAGGCAAATATGAACTTTAATCAGCTTTGTTGCAGTTCCCTCTCATACATCCCAAACGTCACATCATCAAAAAGCACCCACTTGACCACATCGAACGCATCTCCATGTTCTTCCACAAACTTCTTTGCTGTACCCACTGCGATCACAGCCGCCTCTTCCAATGGAAAATGATAGATGCCTGTGGATATAGAAGGAAAGGCGATACTCCTTATATTATTTTCTGCCGCCAGTTCAAGACAGGATTGATAGCATGAAGCAAGCAGTTCATGTTCACCTGAATCTCCCCCGCTCCAATGAGGTCCTGGCGTATGAATAATAAAATCACAGGGAAGCCGGTATGCCTTTGTGATCTTCGCCTTTCCTGTCCTGCACCCATGCAGCAAACGGCACTCTGCCAGCAGCTCCGGTCCTGCCGCCCGGTGGATCGCCCCATCTACACCACCACCTCCCAGCAGGCTTGTGTTTGCCGCATTCACAATCGCCCGAACATGATGATCCTCTGTGATATCTCCCTTTACCATTTGAAAATTTGTCACTTTACAACCTCCTGTCCTCTTCCTTGTCATTTTGTATCAAAGATCCAAAATATCATGATATTTCTCATAGTATCCCTCAATCCTGTTTCTGCCGATCCCCGTCTGGTATCCTCTTTCAATCACATCCGTATAAATACTTGTATCAAATGGCAGAAAATGCCCATTCTCCGCCTGCACGATCTGAAAGGTATCTTCATCCATGCATTTGATATTCTGCATCTGTTCCATAATCTTTCGTATCTTACTTGGAATCGGCCTGAGCAGCCCTTCACTTTTCATTTTGGGGATCTGCATCTTTTCATAAAACTCTTGTATATCCCTCACTGTAAACTGCTCTATTCCATAATGATGAAACATTAGAACCAGTTCCTCCATCTGCAAACTAAGCGGCCCACAATCAAAGTCAGCCCCATCGCATGATTTACAGTAATAAATAACTTCCTTCACATTTAACTTTGTCCAGTCCATATGTTTCCTCCCGGTTTATCGCTTTGTGCTCCACCAGACTCAATTTATAAGATTGATAATATCAACTTTGAAAATATGGCAGAGTACTTAAATATTTGCTGCACTCTTCAGCACAGCTTGCTATGTACTCACGAATATGCTGTTCTGATATGTATTGGGGATGGATTTTAATATCCCTCTTGTTATTGTAATCAAAAATGAGTTTTTCTTTCCAGGCCTTAATATCCCCTGCATCAATCAGCCCTTCTAATGTATAGGCATTACCCCCTTTTATAGCATCTATTATGTGTGAGGCATTCTCTTCCCAAAACATCAATTGCTCTATTTGTTCGCAATCTGCATAATACGCTTCATTCATCGTCATATTCTGTAATGGCGCTTTCAGAAATGCTTCTTTAAATGGGACTCTGACAGAATGATACCATATCATGTCAGATAGCAAATGAACAAGGTAGCCAGCCACAAAGTCTATATTTTCTGATGTATGGTATTCATCAATAAATGTATCAAAGTAGCTGATATGACTTGTACTGTTAAATCTATAGTGTGAAATATCCTTTATTTCTCTTGTATAATCCTCTTTTACATGAACTGCATCTGGAGCGATACTTCCTAACAAAAAATCACCATACAAATGAATTGAACTAAATTTCCTGTATATTTTGTCCGCAACCAGCAAATGCATCATCGGCTGTGCCATACGAATCCTCCGTCACAATTTTTCCACATCTCTTGATCTGTAGATTTCATTATACCACTCTCCTTAGCCATTTGCCACCATAAAATACAAGGCATGGCATCTGCCACACCCTGTATTTCTTATCACTGCGATGATTTTTTAATTTTTTTGGTCCCTCCCTTTTAGCTGGGCGGCGCCATTTTTTTCAATACAATTCCATATCTGTTCTTCCGATCTTTTTACAAATTCAAAAATCTGGCAGGCATCCCTGGCACACAAAAAATCCTCCTCACCATCAAACCAGGAGACAAAGAGAAGTTCAATACATTCCATCACATAGGGAACAGCCTTCCGTTCTGCTCCAGATAACTGCAGTATCTTTTCATACCCTTGAAAAACATACGGTAGAAATTCAAACCATTCTCTTTCTGCCATGCGAAATTTTTCTTCTTCTGATAACAGGCCAAGTAAAAAGTAGCACAGATCAAAAATACGTATATTCCTCTGGCTCAGGTCAAAGTCAATATAGCCGGAGAATTTCCCCTTTGAAAATAAAAAATTTCCAAAATGAACATCTCTGTGGATAAGCTGTACAGGCAATCCATTATATAGCTCTGATAAATGAGAAATTATTTCTTCGTACTCTTCCCGGCTTATATACTTCCAGTCAGTTCGTTCGAAATTCTCCCTGACCCAGCCGTTCATCTCATCCAGCAGGCTGTTGTCCCAGAATTCAATCTTATCCTCACATCTTCTAAAAGCAACATGCAGATTGGCAATCACCTCACCCATAGTCAATGCAAGTTCCCTGATATCATTGATCTGAATGAGACTGTTTCCTGGAAGCTTTTGGGATAATAGGAATCCAAGGGCTGGCTGAGAACCGCAGCCCTCTGAAGAACCGTCGGGAACGGTTCTTCGCTCCGCATAAGAGAACTTCCCCGCAGGCTGGCAGGCTGGCTGAGAACCGCAGCCCTCTGAAGAACCGTCAGGAACGGTTCTTCGCTCCGCACAAGAGAACTTCCCCGCAGGCTGGCAGGCTGGCTGAGAACCGCAGCCCTCTGAAGAACCGTCAGGAACGGTTCTTCGCTCCGCACAAGAGAACTTCCCCGCAGGCTGGCAGGCTGGCTGAGAACCGCAGCCCTCCCTTGCATACCAGTCTCCGTTCCTCGTCAATACCACCTTTCCCACAGGAATCCCCATTTCATCTAATATCCGCAGTATCTCACAATTTCTTTCCAGCATGTTTACATCCTGATATACTTTCATTATATAACTGTCCCCTACCTGCCAGGCGGTATCATAGATCTGTCTGACCTCGCTATTCTGCAGACCCCAGCAAGAAAGGATCTCCGTAATTTTATCTTGCATTTCTGTATTCCCTTTCCGTTGTTTTATGATAATCCTTCGGATGCTGGATCCTGACAGACTGTATATTTCGGCCAACTACTTCCTGCCAAGGCCCTCCAGATATTTTGTATAAATATGTGCGTCCCTTTTTTGTAATTCTGTCCTATAATCCGTCACAGAACAATTCATGCCCTTATCTCGCACAGGGATGTAAATATATTCTCCCTGTACATATTCCTGTAACTGCCTGACCAGTTCTTTCGGAAGAACTTTACCAGCACCCACATATTTCATGATAATCCTCCATTCCGAAGCGTGCCAGCATCTGGCTCTTGTTTAACATTATCACGTATATCTTATCATACGTCAAATACCCCGCGGGCACGCTCGGATGGTGCAAATTTATTCGCACCATCCTCACTTTGCCTTCGCGCGAATAAATTATCTTTATCCGTCTGAGCTGTATACAGAAAAAAACATAGACAAAAGGGACGGCATTGAGCTACATCACATAACATTCTGCATTGATGATCTGGTTCATGTCTGGTACATACTCCGCAGATAGTCCAGTGGGAGAAAACCTTCCATTTTCTTCTATCTCCGATGTCAGTTTAAGAGCCGCCCCAGGCATCATTCCCATAGAATACAGGGCATTTTCCTGTTCTTTATTGCATTCGATCTCCAAGCAGTTTATTCCCTTCAATCCATTCATCAGCATTTCTGGTGTCACATCTTCCTCGATGACTACATTCACTGCACTGCCAATGCGGATTCCATTCGGCGAACAGTCAAATAATTTCTTATTCAGGAGTACCTTTACCATTCCCTGGATTATCCTTTCCTGTTCTAATACATGAACATCTTTATACTGTGCATGAATTTTCTGGAATTCCTCTTTCTGGTCCCTGTTTAATGTTATGGTTCCTGTCACGATTAAGGTATCAATCTCTCTTTGAAGCATCTCCATATCCGCCTGTTCATCCAGTTTCAGATTGCCATACACAAAGAGGTTTCCTCCCTCCCGTCGGAGCATATCTTCATCCAGCACAGCATCTCCAAAGACCAGTGTCAGCCCCTCTGGTACAACTACAAAATCCACCTGTTCGTCCGTCAGTACAGCCCCCTCTTCAATCCTGCTCTCTGGTATAATCAGACGCGGCGTCAGAAGTTTTACATTTTTCTGTAAGAGTCTCGAAAGATCCACATCTGCATTTTGAATGACTATGGCATTTCTTGCAAAATATTTCCTGTCTTCCCTGGCACGGATCGGAAAGTAGGAATCCATGATAAAATCATCTTCCAGTATCACACTGTCATCCGGATAGGTTCTCACCTGCCCGTTTACTATCATTTTATCCAGAGAAGCCTTAAAGCTTTCCGGAAATTCTGCGGAACCATTTATGACCATGCACTCACATTTTTTTAATATTTCTTCTGTTCCCGGACACACCTTCAGGAAGCCATTTACATACAATATAACTGGTTTCGGCATCATCATTCCAGAGGTAATCTCATATGCCCCATTTATGATCTTTACCTCCAGATCCTCGGCAGAATCTATTGTCCGCTCAATATTCAGACGTGTGGGCAGACGGTTCAGGATACCCTTACTCGCCTCATTGACCACCAGGACCCCGGCATTGACTGTGATCTCCTGAAAATGCCTGTAGTTCTCTTCTATCATCTTTGTGGAATCACATACCTCACAATTCAGTATCAGTTTTTTCTTCTCTTCCATATCATTTTCCTCCAATCATCTTTCTTAAATGCTTTCTGGCAGAAGAAAGTTTGAAACGCACCGTTCCCTGCGGCATGGATAAAAATTCCCCGATCTGTCTGGAATTGTATCCCATGAGATAGCGCATCGCAAATACCTGTCCTTCCCTGTCCGGAAGGGAATCTAACAGATCAATCCACTCCGCTTCTTCCATTTCCTGCGGCCATCTCATCGCTTCCGGCGGATCTGCGACGATCATTTCTCTTGCCCTGTGGCGGACCTGATCGACATACAGATTCTTTGTCGTCCGGTACAGCCACGCCCGGCACTGCTTTTCATTCATCAGAGCCAGAGAATCCTTGTGGTTCAATGCCCTAAGCCAGGCCTCCTGTACAAGCTCTTCCGCTGTCTGGATATTGCCCGTCAGGCCCTGACACCACCGGACAAGTTCAATATGGTATTTTTGATACAGTTTAGTGATCATCCGTTTCCATCCTTTCTTCTGTCCTTCACTTATAAAACGGATGAAAAGGAAAAAGTGTTGGAACTAAAATATTTCCACCTCTCTCTGCCTTGTAATCTCATACATCAGTATCGCCCCTGCACAGCTTACATTAAAGGAAGTGGCATAGGATTTCCCTGACATAGGAATCGTGCACAAAACATCACAATATTCTTTGAAGGTCTTATTTAACCCCATTGTCTCATTCCCCATCATAAGCATGACCGGGCCAGACAGATCTGTATGGTAAATAGGATTTTCTTTATGCGCTGTCGTTCCCACAATAGTAAATTCCGGATACTGCCGCCTTACCTTTTCGATATATTGAAATAATGTATGGTTATCTGCCACCCTCACCACAGGAAGATTGAAAAAAGAGCCCATAGCTGCCACTACAACATCAGGCTCATAAAGATCCACCGCATGTCCTGTGATAATAAGTAAGTCTGCCCCCAGCGCATCACAGGAACGGATCATGGTTCCCAGATTCCCCTTGTTGGACGGTCGGTCAAAGAGAACGATAAAGGGGGTATCTGATAATTCTATTTTATCCAGCGAATCCTCCCGCATCTCTATCACTGCCATCAACTCTGAAGTATCTTCTTTGTCACTTAATTCTTTTAACAATGATGGTGTGAGATTGTAGTTCTCTTCTGTATTTACCGTGTGGATCATATCCTTCGCCCAGTCTGACAGATTGTTTTTGTCATAGATCAGAGACCGGATATGCCAGCCATTATTCACTGCCTCTTTCAGGCTTCGCACACCTTCAACTAAAAATTCATTGTACTTGTATCTCTTATTTCTGTTAGTCTTTAGTACCTCAAATCTCTGATAATAATTATTTTTGTTTGTTATGCTTATTTCGTTCATGGAGATCTCCTATTATTAATTATTTCAATTCATAATATCAAAATTGCAACACCATTAAGATATCCTCATCATAGGTTCCATCGTCATACCTATTTGCATTTGGAATCCTTCCACACTCTTTAAATCCCAAACTTTCATATACATGATAAGCCCTACTGTTACCACCTGCTACTGTTAGCTCAGCCTGTTCAAATCCAAGATCTTTTATCTCTTTCAAAAGCCTTTTCAACATAAGCCTTCCTAAACCAAAACCAGTATATTTCTGGAACAGTGCAATTCCTATTCCTGCACGATGGCTTGTCCGCCTGCTTCCCTCCTTCTTCTCAAAAGAACAATTCCCGGCATATTCCCCATCAACAAATGCTAATATCAAAAGTGCATCCTCTGTATCATTATGCTCATTGATAAATTGTTCTTCCTCTTTTGGCGTATACTTTATTTCGTCCGATTCACACATTAAAAATCTGGTTTCGTCTGTAACAGTTTTTAAATAATCAAGCAGCATTTGTGCCTCCTCAGTTTTTGCACTGCGGAACACAATCTTTTTCCCATCTAATAAATAATTTTCCTCTGCTAATACCATATCTTATTTCCTCCCATAAATTTATTTACTAGTATACATCTGATCTTTAATACCCAGATAAAATTGTCACTTTACTTTTACTAATTCAATTCCTTCCTTTTTGTCAAGATTTCGGCTGTATTTTTTACTGACCGGATTGTTCCAATGCTCATGTACCCCAAGGTTTGTAACGTCTGTTCCGTTCCCGTTTTTATATTTATTTCCAGAGGGTGCTTTCTTTACCTGCGCCGCCTCATGCAGATAATTTTCTACCGTGGCATTCCCTTTCAGACTGTCGTTCTCTTTTGTCACTGCCGGTTCGTTCATCAGAAAATCAGCACCGACAGAATCAATCGCCACCGGATCCTGTGAGACAAAGATACTGGATGTATAATGTCCATTAAACGGACTCTGTTTCCATCTTGCGTTGCTGCCAGTAATATCATCCCCTTCAGATGGGGCACAAATCAGTGCATCCAGCATATACAGAACCGTCTTATCCCCCAGCTCATAGTTCGACATCAAATCTACCAATGGGCTGTAGACACCCATTTTATCCATTGTAAGAAACTGGTGCAGGTTTGCCCCCTCTGGCGGACGCATTTCATTCCCGTTGATAAACGAACCAAAATGGTTTTTCCCACAGAGGGTAATCCCATAACTGTGCCCCTTTAGATTTGCAAAATTGATAATGTACTTAGCCTGTGTCACACAGGTTGGCAGATAATTGACAGCGCCACGGAAAGAATACGACCATTGAATTGGTTTTTTCTTATCAGCAACCCCATTATCCCTGTCCACAAAATGGATTCCTTTCAGTTTCCCCTTAGTACACATTTCAACCATATAAGTGGGAAAGACACGGGATACATCATATACGGTTATATCTGACGGCGCCACACCGGCATCCGTAACTAACGAAGTCAGCAATACCTTTAATAAAACCGGATTCGTATAACTCATTTTCGTCTTACCGCTCCTATCGTCATCAAATACACCAGAGCCGTTGATATTTGCCTTGATGGCAATCTTCTCCCCTTCTTTATATTTCTTTTTCCCTTTTCCCAGCCTCTTATTCTGTGCCTGGAACAGCTTTTGCCAGCCTGTCTCCGCCTTTTTTGCCCCACCCAGTGAGGCAATGCTTTTACAGAACATTTTCTTGACTGTCTCCTCATTAAAATGCTCCGTTTTCCACCAATAGCCTTCCCCGTCCCACCTGACCGCTTTCGGATTATGGCTCCAGACAACCCTTCCGGGTTTTGCGCCGATTCCTTTTCCATAAAGTTTATGCTTTGGGTAAACCTGCTTATTTCTCTTTACAGTGACTGCTGCTTTCTTTGTTTCCGCTATTTTCCTTCTACCTTTTTTATAGGCAATTTTGCAGATAATCTCTGTCTTTCCCTGTTTCAATCCAGTAACCACTCCGTTTTTCACCTTAGCAATTTTTTTATTTTTACTGCTCCACACAGCCTTAGCCCCACCCGGCTTAATTTTTATATTGATTCTATATGTGATTCCCTGTTTTAAGGTAATCTTGCTTTTGCTAAGGACAATCTCGGAGGTGTCTCCTGCGGCCTGCATTTCCCCGGCCGATACCAATGGCAGCATCACAAAAACGGCTGCTGCAGACACTGCAAGCCAGCGCTTATGTTTCTTTTTATTTATAATCTGTCTCATAGCCGTACTCATTTAATAACCTCCTAAATCTATCTGTGAATATACATCCTTGAAATCTCTGGTTCATCATCTCCCTGAACCATGCACAAAAATTCCCATCCATATCTTTCTTAAAAGCCTGTATGGTCAGTGACTAAATAGACTGGTGTTATGCCTTTAAATCTCATTTCGTTGTTTTCACGAATTAACATTATAATATTCTTCAAATCTCTCAGTTGAACGAATGTCATACTGATGACATAAGTCCGCAAAATCTCTATCTATCATCGAAATAATATCTTGTCCATTGATCTTAGTCTCTGCTTTCTTTTCTCTGCACAGTAATAAAAATGTTTCCCGAATTGTAAAATAAAGCATAATCGAAATTTCAAAATAATGCAAAATTGGATATCTTGATATTTGTATACTTCCATGAGTATACGCATGACAGGACTTGTAAAAGCCCTCAAGCCACTCTAACCCAAAACTTTTGTCCTTTTCTTCTTGCTTAAGAAAAGTTAAGATGCCATAGACAGTGTATGGCGATTTCTTTACAACCTTATGATATCCGTCAATGTGATCGACCCAGCCAAAATGAAGAAAATCTGCTTTTGCTTTTGAAGTTTGGCAAATACGTTTTTTAAACAGTACATTAAATTCTTCCGGATATGTCCGGCAACATGAGAACTCTACTTCAAACATTCTAAACTTTTCATATTGACTGTAAAATTCCGTTCGTGATGCCAATATCAAAAGCTTGAAATACATTTCAATCGCCCCCCGGCACAACGGATACGCAGTACCAAACAAATTATCCTCCAGAAGTGATAACGCTGAAATACTATTATATATTACACCATGATAAAGCTGATGGCAATTGCAATCATGACCATCCGCCAACATTTTACTCATCCTAGTCGACATTACAAAAAGTTCGTACGGCAATGGATAATACAGAAACTCCTCCCCTTGAAACAAAGGCTTTTTCCTAAAATGAACACTCCCATATAAACGAATCTTGATTTTCTCTAAAGTTTCAGCAATCAGCTCCTGATTATATCTCTTACTCTTTTCATGCCTTCGCATCTCATTTTCTAAAAGAAAAATTGATTTTGCTTTATGTATTCCCACTATCATCTTACATATATCATATTCCGCTGCCTCTCCAATACCAATAACTGTTCTCTCTTCTGACCAACGAAAATCATAATATTTAATAAGATTTTCATAACCTAATTCTTTCATAACCCGATTTTTTATATTTATGAGAAAATATCCATTTATTTTTCCCTGAAACACTTGTTTTAAGGCGGTGTTACTTCATTCAATAAAAGCCTCCATATCAAACCTAAAGGGAAAATTCAAATAACCTCGCTCCTGCAAAATATCGCCTCCAAAAACCACTGTCACACAAAATAATTTTTGTCACCTTGAGCATAGTACCTCCATATACCGCTTTATTTCACCCCAGGTTTTTGCTGTCAGAATATTTTCATCCATGGAATGCCTTTCTTCCATTGTGTTAGGCAGATCAACCGCCCCTATGTACCATACCGGCAGCAGACCGGCATTTAAGGAGCCTTTTACATCGCACTCATACTGATCTCCGATATACCAGACTTCATCCGGCTGTAATTCAGCTTTTTCCAAAGCCAAATCAAATATTCTTTTGTTCGGTTTGCGGAAGATAAAATTACTTGAAGTAATAATAAATTCAAAAGCATTTTCCGGAAGCAGTCTGTTTATACGTTCTGCAACCACAGAAGGATCATAAGAAATATTGCTGATTACCCCTGTGCGGATCCCTCTGCTTTTCAAATATCCCAGAAAATCTTTTATCCCCTCTGTCGGCGTCCCCGGAGCAGCGGCATTCCAGAATACTGTATCAATTTCAGAATTGCTCAATGCAATCTCTATTCCCTGGGATTCGTAAAGATAAGACGTAAACATGGTATTGGGGATCTCTATCTGAAATAAGTGTCTTTTCCCAGGATCAAATCTCCCGAATTCCCGATTGATTTCATTTGCTTTTGCCTGCACCTGCTCTGCCGACAAATGATACTTATTTCTTGCAGCATACTGTAAAACAGCCTCTGTTCCCCTTACCCCGTCAAATTTCTGTTCTGCAATAAGTGTCTGACCATAATCAAACAATACCATTTTAGGTGTTTTCATGCAATTTACCTCCACACTCAAAATATCCTCGTAAAAAGTCCTGGTTTATTCCCTGTTCACAAAAAAATCATATATACTATTTAAACCCATAAGTGTGTTTTTATCATTTATTGAGCAGCCATTGTTTTTCCAGCAATCCCGACAATCAAGGCAAGCCGAAATATTACATCTATATGCATCAATAATTTTATACTCATCTATCTTTTTTTCGGTAAATATCTTAATCAGCCTGCCCGTATCACCATTTATTCTTGGAGAACCATTTAATATCAAAGTTTTCATAACAACCTCATTTCGGATTTTATAAATAATCCGTTACTTTTCCTGATGGGATGCCGGATCACAGTCTTCCATTTTTCTGGTGCGGCTTTTCTGGCATCTGACAGATAGATCTCGTGGTGAAGCCGTTCTTTCGTTATATCATTTTCATATCCATTTTCTCTCAGATATTCATCCATAATGGCGATGGTGGCAGGCTCATCATCATAAGCTCCCATATGCATGATCTGCACACACAATCCCTCCTCTATAGTGAGGAACTCCGCCGATGAACAATCCATCTTTTTCTTTTTTGAAGCGGTCTTCACTGCCCATGCAAAATCCTTTTCTGTCACAAAATCTGGCAGGCGTATCACAGAGATCCAATTAAAAGCGGATTTGTTCCTATAATCCAGATCCGCAGCACCATCCATCCACCAAAACCCTTCCAGCGGCGGAACTACATACTGAAAAAATCCTTCTATCCTGTAATCCGTCTTATCGCTCATTTTCAGAGTATATGCTACCGCATACAGCACACCGATGGCATATTTGTATGCCCCGCCCTCCTCATTAGGATCACCTTTTCCCCTGACAGCAATATAATTTGCTTTAGGCACTGTTACGATCTCAGGCTTATTCTTCGGCATATAAAATTCTTTATATTCTCTTTTAAAATCAAAGGTTTTGCTCACAGGGCCTCTCCTTTCAGATTTCTTACCCGTTCCTGTATCGTTGCTTCAAATTCCTCCTGGGATAAAGAGGGATCTCTGGTATCCTGCCAGATTCCGCAGGGAAGTTCATCACATGATGCACAAGTAGCATACTTGCATTTATTGACACTGCACTGGTAGATGGGACACGGCTTACCAGCAGGGGCATGAAACACCTTTCCACCCGCTTCATTACATCCCTGGCACAATTCCCCATAAAAACCACATTTCCCACATTCCGTCCCACAGGCAGTCAGTCCCAGTACTTCCCGCTGCTTCTTTTTACTGAACCCCGCCAGTACCAGATCATATGATTTGTCCAGCAGATCCTTCAGCACCTCATCCGGCACCTCACCATCCGGCCTGATGGAATTCCAGTGTCTTTTATCGGAATAATAACCAGGCACGATATCCTCATACTGATCCCTGAGGAATTCCCCTTCCATAGGTTCCAGTTTCAGATTTATGTAATATGGCTCATCCTCGCTGTCCAGGCAGACAGCAGCAAACAACTTTCCACCGATCTGATAGCGGATCCAGTTCCACTCCTTTTTTAAATCCTTTGTCACGGCTCTCTTCTTCATAAGATATTCATCCAGCCAAGTGTATCTCATCGTTTTCTCCTCCTACTCTCTCTCTTCATATTTTCTCAGTGTCATCCTCAAAGTTTTTTTCATTTCCTCCCTTAAATTCTCCGGTTCCAACAATTCTGCCTTTTCCCGAAAAGTCAGCAGCCAGGTAAGAAGCTCCTCTTTGTTCGTATAGTCTGCATGAAACAAAAGCCTTCCATCTTCCTGTTCCACAAAGCATTCCGCCCCAAATTCCTCCACCAGCCGCCACTTGCAGTCCGCTTCAAACAGAGCCTTTACCCGGATGCCGCCAGGAAAGATCTGTTCATTTCCCAGATCCGGCAGAGGCACCTGCCTCTTCTCATACTTTTCCTGCAGCAGGCAGAGCTTGTCCATGCGGTTCAGTTTGAACAGCCGGAAATCCTCTTTTTCCTCGCACCACCCCCACACATACCAATTGGACCATCGGAAGATCAGATAATATGGTTCAATCCTGCGTTCACTCTCTCCCCTGGGCGCATAGTAGATAAATTCCAGTTTCCGGGAAGTATCCACCCCTTCCCGGATCAGCTCGATCTTTGACGCAAGAGAATCCTTATACCACGAAGACAGGTCAATCAGTACAGTCTGGCTGCCTGTCATAAAATCTGATGCACCCACAGATAATTTTTCCATAAGCTGTGCATACCGTTTTGTTCCATTGACACTGTCAAGGCTCCGCAGTCCGGCAAGGATATCCTGCATCTCCGCATTTGTCAGAAGCGTCCGCTCCAATTTGTAGTTCTCCATAATGGAAATGCCGCCATTCATTCCCTGCTTTATCACAATGGGAATCCCCGCCTTGCACAGATCCTCAATATCACGGTTAATAGTTCTCCGTGAGACCTCGAACTGTTCCGCCAGATCCGGCGCCGTGACATTCTCCCTCTGCAGCAGTATAGAAAGAATGCCGATCAATCGGTCTATCTTCATAATAATCCTCACTCCGGGGCATATGCCACGGGACATGGTACGAAAAACCAGCACCTCCGTGCGATTTTTCACATTAGTTCCTTTCTTATGGGAACATTATACCACCAAAAACACGACAACTGTATGTCATGTTTTCAGAACCTCCTTTTGAGCACAATTTCACTGACACCACAAATATAATTTAGCCTGAATTGTAAAAGTAAAGTCAGTATGAATGATTAAATTCTATCCCCTGTAAAA
>CANRWA010000079.1 GCA_947643415.1 uncultured Clostridia bacterium
TTTCGTGTGCTGTGATATGCCGGACAGGAGACGGAATGGAATCCGCCGCTTTGAATCCCACAAATTTTTAAGCGATTGCCCTAAGATAATGAAAAAAAATAGTGCAAAAACCAAATAAATTTGTTATGATAGAGGGAGAGAGTCAGGGGTAGGAGAATGAAAAATATTTTGCAACTGTTATTTCCGGCAAAATGTCCATTTTGTGGTGTTGTGCTGGGGAGAGAGGAAGAAGGGATCTGTGCAGCCTGCCTGCCTCATCTTCCTGAGGTGACAGAACCATGCTGCAAACGTTGTGGGAAACCTATTATGAGTGTGGAAGAGGAATACTGTATGGACTGCAGTCACAAGAATAGTGTTCTTAAGCAGGGAACAGCACTCTGGGTATACACAGATACCATGAGAAAGGCAATGGCAGATTTTAAGTATCAGGGCTGTCTGGCAGATGGGGATTTCTATGGGAAGGAGATCTTGAGAGTAAAGGGAGAGATCCTGAGAAGTTGGAATCCGGCCTGTATCATACCTGTGCCGCTTCACTGGCGCAGAAGATGGTTTCGTGGATTCAATCAGGCAGCGTACATTGCATATGTTGTTGGAGAAGAAATGGGAATTCCGGTATTGGAAGATGCACTGCTCCGCACACGCAATACCAGTCCGCAGAAAGGATTGAACGATAAACAGCGGAAAGAGAATCTAGAGGATGCCTTTGCTGTGAATCCTGTATGGCTGGAAGAGATAGCGGCGCATAGGAAAGTGCTTCTGGTAGATGATATCTATACAACAGGCGCGACATTGGAAACATGTGGGCTCACTTTAAAGAATGCCGGGGTAGAAGAAGTATATTTTATCTGCCTCTGTATAGGCAGTGACTGCTAAAAAGGAGGATAAGAATATGGAAGTTATAACATGTAAAGGATGCGGGAAACTATTTAATTATATTCAGGGACAGAGGTTGTGCCCTTCCTGCCAGAAATTGATAGAAGATAAGTTTGTGGAAGTAAAGAAATATGTAAGGGAAAATCCGAATGCGGATATACAGCTTGTCTCTTCCGAGATGGATGTAAGTGTCAGACAGATAAAGTCGTGGATTCGGGAGGAACGTCTTGTGTTCTCAGATGATTCACCAGTAGGGCTTCCCTGTGAGAGCTGCGGTAAGATCATTAAGACCGGGCGTTATTGCGATGCCTGCAAGAATACGCTTTCCAATAGCCTGAGACAGGCAGCTGGACTGAACAAAAAGCCGGAAGGCGTTGCCATGAAACCAAAGAAGTCTTCCGAGAGCCGTATGAGGTTTCTTGATAACTGAAAGTGGAACAAACTGGGCTGCCTGCGGCAGCCCTTTGCTGTATGGCTGCTGTGGATCAATGATTCATAATTTGGATTCCCTGGTCTGTGATCTCAATTTTTCCTTTTTTCTTTAGTCGTCCAATGGCACGTTTAAAAGCGGCCTTACTGATCTTAAATTCCCTTTTGATGATCTCTGGTGAAGTTTTGTCGTGGTAAGGGAGAAAACCGCCGGAATTTTCCAGCCGTTCTAAAATCTGTTCTGCATCCATTCCGATCTGCACTTTGAGCTTCTGCTGAAGGCTGAGGGTCAGTTTTCCCTCTTCTGTCACATCTTTTACCCTGGCATCGATTTCATCCCCTACCTGTAGTTCCTGCGACATCTCATTGTGGGGGAGCAGGGCAGAATATTTGTCATCTACTGCCACGAAGACTCCGAAAGCGTCGATGATCTCATATACACGGCCATGTACG
Source organism: uncultured Clostridia bacterium (assembly GCA_947643415.1). GTDB lineage: Bacteria > Bacillota > Clostridia > Lachnospirales > Lachnospiraceae > Eubacterium_F. The sequence goes on from CANRWA010000079.1 coordinate 1,756, forward strand.
TTATCACCCTTTTGATATCCGCTGTCATTGTATAGATAGTCATAGACATGCATTGTGGCGCAGAGACGGTCACTCTTGTCAATGTACAGGGCAACAAGTACAGTATCTCCCATATGGACCCTTTTTGTCTGTTCCTTAAAAGGAAGAAACAGGTCTTTTGCAAGCCCCCAGTTTAAGAAGGCACCAATGTTTGTTACATCGGTTACTTTCAGCGCTGCTGTTTCATATAAAGTGACAAGGGGGACAGTGGTGGTAGCGATAAGCCGGTCTTCTGAATCCTTGTAGAGGAAGACTTCCAGCATATCCCCTTTTGTGATATCCTCTGGTACCTGGTTGTTGGGAAGGAGAATCTCCAATCCAGGGAATTCCTCCGAGCCAAGATAGATTCCGAATTTTGTTTTTTTAATCATATAAAGCTGGGCAATGGAACCCAGAAGTTTTTGTTCTGTGGTCATAGTTTCCCTCCATCCGCACACGTCTTTTGTGCATAAAGAAGTTTGGGCGTGTGCGCACAAACTTCCTGAGTGAAAAATTATTTTTCACTCTTTCCTCCATCCGTACAAATTTTACTTTATCAGTATACTAGAGATTAAGAAAAAAAACTAGTGAATTCTGAGAAAGATTGCGTTATACTAAAAAAAGTGGTTTACTTTTCATATCCTGGCCAAGGCAACGGGGCTTGTACTGTCTGTTGCCCTTATACCACACCTCGAAAAATCTTGTTTCTTTCGGTTGCAAATACGCTGCCGAAGCATTGTTTGAGATGTCTGCTGGCGTTTTCCTTCCTTCCTGCAGCACGTTTGCACTAGAAGCCGCCACGCAGCGGTACTAATGCACCACCAGACAGTACAAAACCGCAACTCTGGCCAGGATATGAAAAGTGTGCTATATGCAGCAAAATATAAAAGGAAAGGTGTGTTTTATCATGAAAAAGATTATTTCCACGGATCAGGCACCAGCAGCCATCGGTCCCTATTCACAGGCAGTTGAGGTAAATGGGCTTATTTTTACATCTGGTGTGATCCCTATCATTCCGTCGACCGGAGAACTGGTACAGGGGGGCATAGAGGAACAGGCAGAGCAGGCGATAGGGAATCTGGCAGCACTGATCCAGGCGGCAGGTGCCAGGATTGAGAATACGGTAAAGACAGTTGTGTTCATAAAGGATATGAATGATTTTGGGAAAATTAATGAGATCTATTCAAAATACTTTAAGGCAGATTGTCCGGCTCGTTCCTGTGTTGAAGTGGCAAGATTACCGAAAGATGTTCTGATCGAGATTGAGGCAATCGTGGCAAGAGACTGAGAGTCTGTTACAGGGAATCATAGTAGCTGTATAATTTCTGTACCCCGTTTTCGAGCAGATAGTAATGTCGGATATAGGGAATCAGAAGAACCAGAAAGAGCAGTGATAATATTAAGATAAGCGGTTCTGTCAGGAACAGATTGGCCAGTAGGGTAATAACCGTGAGCAAAGCAAAAAGAGCAGTAACGATCAGGTGGATCAGACGCTCATGCTGGAAAAACTGGATCTGTACCAACAGTTCCGCTTTTGCTTTGTCTGATTCACCTGTTGTCAGGGACTGCCCGCATAGTTCTTTGTAATATGCTAAGAGAGTACGCATACGCTGGCCCATGTAAGCTTCCTTCTTTCCTGGTTGGTTTAGTGTACCGATCTGTTCATATTTCGCTAAATGACTTGCTTGAATTTCCATCTGCCGCGTTGGCTTCACTCAACAATGCCACCACATTGCCTCGTTCAGCCGCCTTGCAGACTGAAAATTCATTCTGCGTCATTTGGCTGAAAATGAACAGGTCAGTACACTAGACCATGATATCTATATTTCCACCAAGATGTGGGTTTACAGACTGTGCCATCATCTGGACAAGCTGTGAGCCGATTGCTTCTGCGGTATCCATGGTTTTTGCAAGTACACTTGTACTGATTGCCTGCATAGTCTGCGTCTGGGCATTTATGGTAGAATATGCCGCAATGTCGATGCCATCACTTAATTCCATATCACTTACCTCCTAACTATAATGTTCAGATTTTCTATCATATTATTATCTACTATATCACATTTTTTGGTAAATGGAAAGTGTTAAATAGTCAATGGGTGTAGAATAATTGAATCGTTTCCTGGGGATTGGGAGACGAATGGAAAATTTATGTAATAAAACGGTTCTTACAGGGGTTGACAGATATCTTCCAAGTTGTTATACTGTGAAGTACAGTTAATAATTTTGTAACAATTAGATGATATTTTGATGTGAGAAACGTTATTGGAGGGAAAAATATATGCAGCAGAGGAAGGTAGTCAGGACCATACTGGGGGCAACGCTCGTGTTGTCTTTTGGGGTATTTGGCCACTACGTGGTTTCGACATCCACTACTATGGGGACAGAGACTGAGCTTGCTGGTATGTCGTATACACTGGATCAGTATTGCTCTGTACAGGCTGGTGCAGCACAGTCCAATCCGGAGGCTATCGTGGCATTTAGTGATGACACAGCAGATGCGAATGGAACAGCAGATACCATCACCAGCGGAACCGCAGTAGCAGATGCGACACCAGAGCCAACAGAAGCACCAGTTGCGACGGCGACGCCAAAACCGGAATCCGAGTATTCTAATGTGGGAATATCGATTGCCGCAGATTATGTAAATATACGTAAAAAACCAAGTACAGATGATGAGATCGTGGGTAAGCTGTACCGCGGAAGTGCAGCTACGATCACGAAAACGGAGGGTGACTGGGTTCAGATCAAGTCGGGATCCGTTACCGGTTACATAATGAAAGATTATCTGGCCATCGGATATAGTGCCGAGAAGCTCATTGATGACTTTGGAACGAAATGGGCGACAGTTACGACGGAGACCTTGAAAGTCCGGGAGAAAAAGAACACAGATTGTGCCGTGCTGACACTGATCTCCGGTGAGGAGAGCTATGAGGTTCTCAAGGATGAGGGAGATTGGGCAAAGATTTGTGTGGACGGCGATACAAATGGTTATGTGTCAAAAGAATTTGTGAAAATATCTGTCCAGTTTAAAAAAGCAGTATCCATTGAGGAAGAACGGGAAGAGGCGAGGCGTAAGGCAGCAGCGGAAGAGGCTGAGCGCAAGGCAGAGGAAGAGGCGGCCCGCCGGAAAGCAGAGGAGAGTGCACGTAAGAGTGCCGGCAGTTCTTCCAATAATAAGAGCAGTTCAAACAACCATTCAAGTAGTAATAACAATAATAGCAATAAGAGCAGTGGATCAGGAAGTGGTTCCGGCGGAAGCAGCAATTCCGGATCAAGTTCAGGTAATACCAGTGGTTCCGGCGGCTCCAGCAGTTCCGGCGGAAGCAGTGAGTCAAACAGCGGAGGCGGCGGTGCCAGCGGAAGCAGTGAATCCAGTGAAGGAGGCGGCGGAAGCGTTTTGGGAAGCGGTGATGGTTCAGCGGTTGCTTCCTATGCTCTTCAGTTTGTAGGAAATCCATATGTATACGGTGGCTCCAGCCTCACAAAGGGAACAGACTGTTCTGGATTTACGATGTCAATATTCAAGAAATTTGGTATCAGCCTGCCCCGTACATCAGGGGAGCAGTCCGGGACAGGAAAGAAGATTAAAGTATCCGAGGCACAGCCAGGGGATCTGATCTTCTATAGCAGCGGAGGACGTGTAAACCATGTTGCGATCTGTATTGGCGGTGGACGTATCGTTCATGCCAGCAATCCGAGAACTGGTATCACGACAAGTAATATGCGCTATCGTACTCCGTATTGTGCAAGACGAGTAATTGGATAGAGATAAATAATATGATACTAAGGTTATAATATTAGTGATTTGATAAGGTGCTGTGCCGATGATGCTGAAGGGTCGGTGCAGCACCTTTTTTGATGGAAAAAATTAAAAGCAGAATGGAGATAATCCGATTATGAAAAAATACAAGTTTGGTTTTGAAATTTGGGGACTGATTCTGTTCCTAATCGTTATGATACCGAATTTTATTTGGTTTGCTGTCCCAGCACCAAATGATATATTAAGGGCAAATTCAATTACAGAGACGGTTGATACAATAGCTTCTGTATGTCAGATCGTGATGGTTGCTGCCTTATGTATCTTTCGAAACAGAGAAGCAAAAAAATTGTGCATGGCTCCTCCTGTGATTATTTCGTCAGGCTGCTGCGTCATATATTTTATCAGTTGGATCGTTTATTATATGGGCATTGTAAATACACCGGTTATTTTAGGGCTGGTTATTCCGCCCTGTTTGGCATTTTTATTCTTTGCTATTGACAGAAAAAATGGAATAGCAATTATTCCGACTGCCATTTTTACACTTTGCCATTTGATATATGGGACAGTGAATTTTATAATTTGACAATCACCTGTTATGGAAGTATCCGATACACGGAACGGCGTATAAAAAGTGACAGTTGCATAGTTTATCATTGTGTACACAATTTAAAATGGAACAGTTGTACGACGACATTTGTAGACTTGGACATGCATAAAAGTTATCCACAATTAAAAGGTCGATTTTGCGATATTTGTCAGTTATACACAAAGTTATCAACATTGTCAACAGAAAAAGGAGACTTTTGTAGCATGAAAAATCAGGAAAAGACAATTGATACAATTGTCATACAATTCAAAATACTAGTTGCCCGAAAAGCGCACTTGTAGTATAATAGATCTACAGGAAGAATGAGAATATTTCTCCTGAAACTTATGGGCAAAGGAGCTGAGCATTATGAATTTAGTAATTAGTGGCAGAAACATCGACATAACAGAAGGGTTACGTTCAGCGGTGGAGGACAAGATCGGCAAACTGGAAAGATATTTCAATGCCAGTACCGAGGTACATGTTACATTGAGTACGGAGAAGAGTCGTCAGAAGATTGAGGTTACCATACCAATGAAAGGGAGCATCATACGCGCTGAGCAGACAAGTTCAGATATGTATGTGGCGATCGATCTGGTAGAAGAGATCATTGAGCGGCAGCTCCGCAAATATAAGAATAAGCTGATCGATAAAGAACAGGCAGCAGCGCAGTTGAGCAAGGATTTTCTGGAAGAGGATGCCTATGATGATGAAGAGATCGAGATCATCCGGACAAAAAGATTTGCCATGAAACCGATGGATCCGGAAGAGGCGTGTGTTCAGATGGAACTTTTGGGACATAACTTCTTTGTATTCCGGAATGGCGAGACCGATGAGGTCAATGTTGTATATAAGAGAAAAGGAAATACGTATGGTCTGATTGAACCGGAATTCTGACAGGAGAAGAGGGAAACCGGGGCATTTTCAGAAAAGAAAGACAATATGGGGGCACTTTTACTTAGTGCCCCTTTAAGATTTTTGTTGCAACCTCACCCGACTAATGTTACAATAACTTGGGATTATATCGAATTGTAAGCAACCAAGATAATGGAGAGTGAAATAATGGGATTATTGAGTAAAGTGATAGGAACGCACAGCGAACGAGAGGTAAAGCGTGTCATTCCCATCGTGAATAAAATCGAGGCAATGGAGCCGGAGATGGAGAAACTTTCAGATGAAGAACTGAAGGCGAAGACACCGGAATTCAAAAAGAGGCTTGAAGAAGGTGAGACTCTGGATGACATTCTGCCAGAGGCATATGCCGTTGTGAGGGAAGCATCAAAGAGGACGATCGGCCTGCGTCACTTTCGGGTGCAGCTCATTGGCGGCGTGATCCTGCATCAGGGACGTATCACGGAGATGCGCACCGGTGAAGGAAAGACGCTGGTATCGACACTTCCTGCTTATCTGAATGCACTGGAAGGCAAAGGCGTTCATATTGTGACGGTGAATGATTACCTGGCAAAACGAGATGCGGAATGGATGGGACAGATTCATGAATTTCTCGGACTGACTGTTGGCGTAATCCTCAACAGCATGGATAATGATGCAAGACGTGAGGCATATAATTGTGATATCACCTATGCCACCAACAATGAGTTGGGATTTGATTATCTGCGTGACAATATGGTGATCTACAATGAGCAGCTTGTACAGAGGGATCTGCATTATGCTATTGTAGATGAGGTGGACTCGGTATTGATTGATGAGGCGAGGACACCGCTTATCATTTCCGGTTCCAGTGGCAAGTCGACGAAGATCTATGAGGCATGTGACAATCTGGTACGCCAGTTAAAGAGGGGTACGGAGAAAGAGTTGTCCAAGATGGATATTATTATGAAGGAAGACAGCAAGGAAACCGGAGATTATGTAGCAAATGAAAAGGAGAAGACGGTCAACCTGACAGAAGAGGGTGTGAAAAAAGTAGAACGCTTTTTCCATCTGGAGAATCTTGCTGATCCGGAAAACCTGGAAATACAGCACTGTGTCAACCTGTCCCTCCGCGCCCATGCCCTGATGCATCTGGATAAGGATTATGTGGTGAAGGATGACCAGGTGCTGATCGTTGATGAATTTACCGGACGTATCATGCCGGGACGGCGTTATTCAGATGGCCTGCATCAGGCGATCGAGGCGAAGGAACATGTGAAGGTTAAGAGGGAGAGCAAAACACTGGCTACCATTACTTTCCAGAATTTCTTCAATAAATACACCAAAAAATGTGGTATGACTGGTACAGCACTGACGGAAGAGAAGGAGTTCCGAGAGATCTATGGGATGGATGTAGTGGAGGTTCCTACCAATCTTCCGATCCAGCGTGTTGACCTGAATGATTCTGTCTATAAGACAAAGAGGGAAAAACTGAATGCCATTGTGGATGAGATTGTGGAGAGCCATGAGAAAGGACAGCCCGTTTTAGTGGGTACCATCACCATTGAGGCATCTGAAGAATTGTCACAGATGCTGAAAAAGCGCGGGGTGCCACATAAGGTACTGAATGCGAAATTCCATGAGATGGAGGCGGAGATCATCGCGGATGCCGGATTGAAGGGTGCTGTCACCATTGCCACTAATATGGCAGGGCGTGGTACCGACATCAAGCTTGGTGAAGGTGTGGTTGAACTGGGAGGCCTTAAGATCATCGGTACAGAGCGGCATGAATCAAGACGTATTGACAACCAGCTGCGCGGACGTGCTGGACGACAGGGAGATCCAGGTGAATCCAAGTTTTATATTTCCCTGGAAGATGACCTGATGCGTCTCTTTGGTTCCCAGAATCTCATGCAGATGTTCAATTCCCTTGGCATACCGGAGGGAGAGCAGATCCAGCACAAGATGCTGAGCAAGGCCATTGAGCGTGCACAGAAGAAGATCGAGGGCAATAACTATGGTATCCGGAAGAACCTGCTGGAATATGACCAGATCAATAATGAGCAGAGAGAGATCATCTATGAGGAGCGCCGCAAGGTATTGGATGGCGATGATATGAGGGAAGATATCATCAGCATGATCAATCAGATGGTGGAGAAATATGTCAGTGCTGTGATCGGGGAAGACCAGCTTCCGGAGGAATGGAACCTGAAAGAACTTAATGAGATCCTTATTCCAATGATCCCCATTGAGCCGGTGGTGTTTGACCGGGAGAAATTTGAGGGGATCACAAAGGCAGGCCTTATCAGCCAGCTTCAGGAAGAAGCTGTGCATCTTTATGAACAGAAAGAATCTGAGTTCCCGGAGACAGAACAGATCCGTGAGATTGAGAGGGTAGTTCTCCTGAAGGCGACAGACAGCCGCTGGATGAACCATATTGATGATATGGACCAGCTCCGTCAGGGAATCGGCCTGCAGGCATTCGGACAGAGGGATCCTGTAGTGGAATACCGTATGCAGGGGTATGATATGTTTAATGAGATGACGGAATCCATCCGTGAGGAGACAGTTCGGATGCTGATGCATGTGCGCATTGAGGAAAAGGTAGAACGCGAACAGGTGGCGAAAGTCACGGGAACCAACCGGGATGACAGTGCCAATGCCCCGATTGTGAGAAAGTCAGAGAAGATTGGCAGAAATGATCCATGTCCATGTGGATCAGGCAAGAAATACAAACATTGCTGTGGAAGGGCATAGCATGATGTAAATATATAAAAACAGGTGGTGATTAAAAGTGGTTGAACTGGATAATATCCGAATTGAACTGAGCAGTTTTGAGAAACCCCTTTTGGAAGTAAGGGATTCACTTTAACTTAGCAGATAAAAAACTGAGAGTGGAAGAACTTGAGAGAAACATGGAGGCGCCGGATTTTTGGGATGATGCTGAGAAAGCCAGTGCAGACATGAAAGAGGTGAAGGACCTCAAGGATATCATTGGGCGTGCGGATGACCTTAGCACAGCCTATGAGGACATGATGACACTGATCGAGATGGGCAATGAGGAGGAGGACGCCTCTCTTATACCAGAGATTCAGGGAGAATTCGAAGAGTTTAAGAAGGAATTTGATGAACTTCGGATTACGACGATGCTCACCGGGGAGCATGACAGGGAAAATGCGATCCTGACACTTCATGCCGGTGCCGGCGGTACAGAGAGTTGTGACTGGGCAAGTATGCTTTGCCGTATGTATGAACGGTGGGCGGATAAGAGAGGGTTTTCTGTGAAGGTGCTGGATTCCCTGGATGGGGATGAAGCCGGGCTGAAGTCCGTGACACTGGAGATCAAAGGTGAGAATGTTTATGGATATCTGAAAAGTGAGCATGGTGTTCACCGTCTGGTACGCATCTCGCCATTTAATGCAGCGGGCAAGAGGCAGACATCCTTTGTCTCCTGTGATGTCATGCCAGATATCGAGCAGGATATTGATATTGAGATCAATGATGACGATATACGTGTAGACACATACCGTTCCAGTGGTGCTGGCGGACAGCATATCAATAAGACCTCTTCTGCCATCCGAATTACGCATTTCCCGACGGGGATCGTGGTTCAGTGCCAGAATGAGCGCTCCCAGCATATGAATAAGGATAAAGCGATGCAGATGCTCAAGGCTAAGCTTCTGATATTACGTGAGCAGGAGAATCTGGCGAAAGAATCAGATATCCGTGGTGAAGTAAAAGAGATTGGATGGGGCAGCCAGATCCGGTCCTATGTGATGCAGCCGTATACGATGGTCAAAGATCACCGCACAGAAGCAGAAACTGGTAATGTCTCTGCTGTGATGGATGGCGGGATCGATATGTTTATGAATGCATACCTGAAGTGGATCAACAGTTGATGAGAGAGAAGGTAGAGAATGAGGGAAATTGTTTCATTTTTCTTAAGTGGCAAATCATATGGTGTAGACGTGAGCCGTATGCAGGGGATTGAGAAATACAGAGAATTGGCACGGCCATCAAAGATGCCGGAATTCCTGGAGGGTGTGGCAGATGTCCGTGGCGAGGTCATTCCGGTCATGGCCATCAGGAAGCACCTGATCCTGCCAGCGGCGGAGGTTACAGAGAAAACGAAACTTCTGGTGTTCCGTACTAAGTTCGGAAAGATCGCATGTGTCGTGGACGGGATATCTAAGATATTAAAGATTGATAATAATGATGCACAGGAGTTTCCGCGCATCATCCAGAATGAGGAGACGGGATATGCAGATTTTGTTGCCAGAAATGGTGGAGACCTGATCCTTGTGATCAATCCGGAAAATCTCCTCGGCGAGAAAGACTGGAATTCGATCTATGAAATGTTAGACAGGATGGAGGAAGAAGACGATGATTAAGATAGCGGTTCTAGGTTATGGAACAGTAGGTTCCGGTGTGGTAAAGGTGCTGAATACCAACGCCAATATCATTGCCAAACGGGCAGGACAGGAAGTCGGAGTGAAATATGTGCTGGACCTGAGGGATTTTCCGGATGACCCGGTTCAGAGCAAGGTAGTGCATGATTTTAATATTATTCTGGAAGATCCGGAAATCTCTATCGTTGTGGAGACCATGGGAGGAACGAAGCCTGCCTACGAATTTGTGAAAAAAGCGTTGCTGTCGGGAAAGAGTGTATGTACTTCCAATAAGGAACTGGTGGCAGCTTATGGTGCAGAACTGGTACATATTGCTAAGAGTAAGAGCGTGAATTTCCTCTTTGAGGCCAGTGTTGGCGGCGGCATCCCTGTGATACGTCCGCTGAACCAGAGTCTGACAGCTGATAAGATAGAGCAGATCAATGGCATTTTGAATGGGACAACGAATTATATCCTGACAAAGATGGCACAGGATGGTTCTGATTTTGATGTGGTGCTGAAAGAAGCACAGGAGCTTGGTTATGCCGAGAAAGATCCCACAGCAGATGTAGAGGGCTATGACGCCTGCCGTAAGATCGCGATCCTCACCTCGCTGGCATATGGACAGCAGGTGGATTATGAGGATATTTATACAGAAGGCATCACAAAGATCACAGCAAAGGATTTTAAGTATGCAAAAGCCATCGGTGCGGCTATCAAGATCTTTGGCTCCAGCAGAAGAGTTGGTGGGAAACTTTATGCCATGGTGGCACCACAGATGATAAAGAGTGATAACCCACTGTATGCGGTGAATGATGTTTTTAATGCCATCTGTGTGACTGGGAACATGCTGGGAGATGTGATGTTCTATGGAAAAGGAGCAGGTAAAGAGGCGACGGCCAGCGCTGTTGTGTCGGATGTGGTAGATGCGGTGAAGCATATGAACATTAATGTTATGACTATATGGGATGATGAGAAGATGCCAGTGGAGCCGATGGATGAGATGAAGAACCGTTTCTTTGTCCGCATCGGGGAATCAGAGAAGGCAAAGGCGGAATCAGAATTTGAAGAGATCAAGGTAGTGGATGGCGGTATAGATGGTGAATTTGGATTTATAACCGGGATCATGACAGAAAGCGAATTCAATGATATCATCGCAGGCTTTGACAGCTTCATTACAAGAATCCGTGTAGGATTTTAAATCCAAATGTGAGAAATTGGAGATTGTTCGATATTAAAAACCCGCACTTTAAGGTGCGGGTTTTTGATAGGAAAGATATCTTGTGCGGAGCAAAGAATTGCCGACGGCAATTCTTTAGAGGGCTGCGGTTCTCAGCCAGCCCTTGTCAGGGCAGAAGATGCTCAATGGCAGATGTAATCTGATCTGGATCAAATGGCTTTTGTATAAATTCAATGGCACCATGCTTGATTGCCTCCACCATTTTTTCTTTTTGGCCGGCAGCAGTGACCATAATGATATTAGCCTCGCTGTTGAGATCCATGATCTTTTCCAGAGCACCCAGGCCATCCAGAACAGGCATTGTGATATCCATTGTTACGATATCTGGGTCAAGTTCGATGAATTTTTCATAACCTTCTTGTCCATTGCCTGCTTCACCGATTACTTCGTGTCCGGCGCTGGTCAGTATGCCGCGCAGCATGCGGCGGGATACACGCGAATCATCTACAATCAATATTTTAGCCATGGCTTACATTCCTCCTATTAAGCTAATTTAGCGATCAAGTTTGATTTTTTGCCTTCCACATATATAGGAAGTAAATAAAATGTACTGTCATCTTCAAGAGAAGCATCGAAAAGAAGTTCTGGCGGCATCATATCCATATGAACATTTGAATAACTCAGCTCAGCAGCATGAAGGCCATTGACACAGTTGGTAAATTCCCCCACCGAATCAAGAGCATCCTCATCCACTGTTCCAAAAGTTTCTTTTGCATATCCCTCTGCGATAGCGAGGATGCCATCATCATTTGAACAGAAACCAAGAAAACCTTCGTAATCCCCAGTGGTACGCTGGTATGCGAGATATCGGGCTGATATTGATGAAACAAAAGATCCCTTCCCAATCCGCAGATAAGAACTGACAAAACGGATGATGTTCCTAAGCGCAAGTCCGATCATATTGTGGTAACGGTTGTCTTCCACATCTACAAAAGCCGGGAGCAGGTTATCAATATCAGCATTCTTGATCGCTTCCATTACCTTGTCTGAAAAATGATTTGCTTCCTGAAAAGAAATGAGGTCTTTGTTGATTTCATCAAGAGTAAACAGGCCATTTTCCTGTAGTGCCTGGACAAATATCAGGTATGGATTGCCCTGACGTCCCAGCAGGTATTCAACATCTGTTTCTGTAAGATATCCCTTCTCCACAGCCAGATCCCCGAAACGTTTGTCGGAATTCATCTGCAGGTAATTTAATTCATTTGCCTGGCTGGATGACAGCTTTCCTTCTGCTTCGGCGATTAACCCCAATTTAACACGATTTGCCTTTGTGTATTCTATGCAGGAGGCGAATTGCTCAGCGGTAATTTTCTGGTTTTCTAATAAATAATTTCCAAAAAACTGACTAAACATAAAAATCTCCTTTCAATTGTACTTATTTTATTATACAATAGAACGCAGGAAAAGAAAAGAAGTTTTGAAAGGAAGTGTAAAAATGGCTGGTTCAGTGATGGGGGAGGTATTTAAGATATCAACCTGGGGGGAATCCCATGGGTATGGTATAGGGGTTGTAGTGGATGGGTGTCCAGCGGGAATTCCGCTGACGGAAGAGGATATCCAGCCCTTTCTGGACCGCCGGAGCCCAGGGCAGACCCGTTATTCCACTCCCAGGAAAGAAGCGGACCAGGTAAAGATCCTTTCAGGGGTATTTGAGGGAAAGACTACCGGTACACCGGTCTCCATGGTGGTGGAAAATACTTCACAAAAGTCAAAAGATTATTCTGATATTGCGGGATATTACCGTCCTGGGCATGCCGACTATACTTTTGATGCCAAATATGGCTTTCGGGATTACCGGGGAGGAGGGCGTTCTTCTGGCAGGGAAACTACCGGGAGGGTGGCAGCCGGAGCCATTGCGGCGAAGATCCTGGCAGAGCTGGGGATTCGGGTGAACGCATATACGAAGCAGATCGGGCCTTATATATGCAGGGAAGGCCATATGACATGGGATGATGTGGAGAAGAGTCCTCTTCGTATGCCTGATCTGGAACAGTCAGAGGCGGCGGAGGGATATCTGCAGCAGAAAATGAAGGAGATGGACTCTGTCGGCGGGATCATTGAGTGTATTGTCAGTGGAATGCCAGCTGGTGTGGGGGAACCTGTCTTTGGCAAGCTGGATGCGGCATTGGCGGGAAGTATTTTTTCTATTGGTGCGGTGAAAGGGGTAGAGATCGGCGCCGGTTTTGCCGTGGCAGAGAAGACAGGATCTGCAAATAATGATGAATTTTATATGGATGCAGAAGGAAATGTGAAGAAAGCAACGAATTTTGCAGGCGGGATACTGGGTGGCATCAGTGACGGGGACGATATCATCATCCGGGCAGCATTTAAGCCCACTCCATCCATATTTCAGCCTCAGAAAACCGTGAACCGGCAGGGGGAAGATACTACGGTCCAGATCAGAGGACGCCATGACCCTGTGATCATGCCGAGGGCAGTGGTGGTGGTGGAAGCCATGACATCACTGACTTTAGTGGATCGGTTATTTGTCGGAATGACATCGAGGATGGACAGGATACGGGACTTTTATGGCAACATAGAATAAAGTAAGAAAAATGTAAGGTGTTGTCAGATAATGCGGCAAAATGAGAAAAATGATCCAGATACAAAGGTAGTGGTGGATGATACTTCGATTTATGAAGTGGACATGGAGTGCTATCGCTGTCTCACTGACAGGGAGAGGGAACTGTATTTTGACGGATTAGAGTCAGGAGAACGGGAAAGAACACCAGAACACGGCAACGATTTCATTTAGAGGGCAGATAATATTCAGCGGCGGCCCATTTAAACGGGGGTGAAATAGGGGCCGCGGGACAAACAAACACAAAAAAATATAAAAAAAATAATTAAAGCGGTCAAAGAATTGACT
>CANRWA010000080.1 GCA_947643415.1 uncultured Clostridia bacterium
TTCTGCCAGAGAGTGTTAAATTTATCTATGAGTCGGCATTCCGCTCTTGTGACAGATTGAACCTGGTGGAGATAAGAGGCGAAATAGAGGGTCTTGAGTATAATGCATTTTATAGATCTCCCATAAAGAACAGAGAAAAGCTGCCAGAACCTACTGATCTTTATTCTATGCCAGGGAATGAGTGGAACTGGAGATATAAATATAATTCCTTTGGTTTAAGCAGTGGAGACTGGATATGGGGATACAGGTGACAGGGAAGATAGGTCATCCAGAGAATCGGTTGCGGAGGAAAGGATACATGGATGGCCGCTCTGTACAAAATATGGGCCAGGGGGAGAGAAAGGAGTATACTTATGAAATTAAAAATTTTTACAGCGATCAAAAGAACCAGTGCTGGTATTTTACTTTTTGCATTTTTGGTATCCGGGCTGGCTGCCTGCGATGGGCAGGAGAAACAGAATACTGTTCTTACACCTTCTCCTAAAGTGCAGGAGAACCAAAGTAATGCCAATACATCGTCTCCTGAGATGCAGGGCGGTCAGGAAAGTACCATTACAGACTCTCCTGAAGTGCAGGAGCAAGAGGAGGATAATATTGGTTATGAGGTGAAAGGGGATGTAGTATATGTGACCGGGACAAGAGGGTTTGGTTATGGATTTGGGCGCGAGGAAACCGGTGGCAATGGGGTGGTTTTGTGGTATGTGGACGGACAGGATGCCAAAAAGATGTTTATTGAAAAAGATGTTCAGTTAAATTGGCTGGAAGAGGATGTGGACAGTGATGTAACAAATTACAGCTCGAATGTTGCAGGATGCCCATTTCTTTCTGAAATAAGTGTAGACGAGGAAAATCCTTTGATGTATGCGAAGGATGGGTTATTGTATTTATATGGCCCTCATGAGGAAAATGGCCTGTATGCCTGCCCGGTGGCCAGGAAGGGCAGAGTTAAAATTCCGGACGGGGAAAAGATCATCTGGAGTTGTGCATTGAATGGATGCAGCGATATTACATCCGTTTATATACCAAAGTCTATTCAGGGAATAGGGAACGCAGCATTTGGTGACATGATGTCATGTAAGAGCATCGAGGTTTCAGAAAAGAACCGATATTATAAATCAATAGACGGGGTGTTGTATACAAAAGATGGCGAAGTTCTGCTTGCCTATCCGTCGGGTAAGAAACAAAAAGGATTCCGGATTCCCAAAGGTGTGAAGTATATTGCCAGCGGGGCTTTTATGAAGGCAAATTATTTAGAGAAAGTGATTCTGCCAGAGAGTGTTAAATTTATCTATGAGTCGGCATTCCGCTCTTGTGACAGTTTGAGTTCAGTGGAGATAAGAGGCGAAGTAGAGTATCTAGCCTATAAAGCATTTTATGAATGCCACTATATTAAGAACAGAAAAAAACTGCCAAAACCTACTGATTCGTCGGCTATGCCAGAGAATGGCTGGAGATATGAATATAATTACTTTGATTTAAGCAGTAAAGACTGGATAACGGGATACAGGGGGCTGGGAAGATAGTATAACGTAATTAAGTCTTTGATACGTTCTGCATGGATATATTGCAAACTTAATAGCTGTTGTATGGGAATTTTTTTTCGGCCTGTTTCTCGCTGGCTCTCATAATGGCATCTTTCCCAAACCGGCTCCGTATGGAGTCGATGGCGGATTCCAGCTTTTGCTGTTTCTCTATCTTTTCGTGATCAAGAAGATTTAACTGCCGCAGGGTTTCTTTTGTGATCTTGCTGGTGGATACTCCAAGTAAGCGGATGGGAGAACCGTCCCAGCACTCATCAAAGAGACGGGATACCTGTTCATATAGGTCATCCGGAGAATCGGTTGAGGAGGAAAGGGTACATTGATGGCTGCTCCGTACAAAATCTGAGTTCTTGATGGACACTGCCACGACTCCGGCACGTACGTGGTCTTTTTGAAGACGTTTTCCGACAGAGATACAAAGGGTGCGGAGAATATCTTTTGCCTCATAAGAATCCGTCACATCATGGGGGATGGTAGTGGAATTGCCATAGCCTTTACTGTCGGCGGCTTCTGCAGCAACAGGGGATTCATCGATCCCATTTGCATAGTCATGGATCATGGCGCCATGTTTACCCATATGTGAGCAGATGATATTTTTATCAGAACATGCCAGGTCTCCAATGGTGCGGATGCCAAGATTATACAGCTTCTGTTCTGTGGAACGTCCTACGAAGAGAAGATCACGGATGGGAAGGGGCCACATTTTTTCCTGGATCTCATGCGGGAAGAGGCTGTGTACTTTGTCTGGTTTCTCAAAGTCAGATGCCATCTTTGCCAGCATCTTATTACTGGAGACACCGATATTGACAGTAAAGCCAAGACGGTTATGGATGGTCTGGCGCAGTTTATCTGCCGCGGCAATCGGATCGGTCCGGACTGCTTCTGATGTATCTGTCATATCGGCAAATGCCTCATCAATGCTGAATTTCTCGATGACGGATGAATACTGATGCAGGAGGTCCATGAGTTTATGGGAATTTTCATTATAGATCCAGCGGCGGGGCGGAACGATAACCAGGCCAGGGCATTTTTTCTGTGCCTCTCCAATGGTTTCTGCTGTCTGGACACCATAGGCACGTGCCGGCATGGATTTGGCAAGGATGATCCCATGACGGCTTTCCCTGTCTCCTCCAATAGCAGAGGGGATCGTGCGGAGATCCTGTGTCTCTCCTAGTTCCTGGATGCGGTACAGTGCCTCCCAGCTCAGAAAAGCATTATTGACATCAATGTGAAAAATAATCCGTTCCATGGCTCTGCCTCCTTCTTTTTACAGTGTAGCATATCAGTAACCTACTTGCAATAAATCCCTTTTTCATGTAAAATGATTTTCGTTGGGAAAAATTACTTTTCATACCCTAGCCAAGGCAGCAGACAGTACAAAAATGCCGTTGGGCTAGGGCATGAAAAGTAACTGAGCGAAGCAGCATGTTAGATAAGGAGGGTATTCTACTATGTTTAAGATCAATGAAAACTATTTAAAATTACCAGGCAGCTATCTCTTTTCCACCATTGGCAAAAAGGTGGCGGCTTTTAAAGAGGCGAACCCGGATAAAGATGTGATCAGCCTTGGCATCGGTGATGTGACACAGCCGCTGGCACCGGCTGTGATCGAAGCTCTTCACAGTGCAGTCGATGAGATGGCGGCGGCAGAGACATTCCACGGCTATGCCCCGGATCTCGGATATGAATTTCTCCGCAGCGCCATTGTGGAAAATGATTACAGGGCGCGTGGGGTAGAGGTCGCGCTGGATGAGATATTTGTCAGCGATGGTGCAAAAAGTGACTCTGGTAACATTGTTGACATATTTGCGCAGGATAATATCATTGCAGTGACAGATCCGGTCTATCCGGTCTATGTGGACAGCAATGCCATGTCCGGCAAGACAGGGGAGTATCTGAAAGATAAGGAGTGTTGGTCTAAGGTTGTGTATATGCCATGTACGGCAGAAAATAATTTTGTGCCAGAGATTCCTGAGACAACCCCGGATATTATATATATCTGCTGTCCAAATAACCCGACCGGTACGACATTGAAGAAAGAAGAACTGCAGAGATGGGTGGATTATGCCAACGCCAACAAGGCAGTGATCATTTATGATGCTGCTTACGAGGCATATATTTCAGAGACAGATGTTCCACACAGTATCTTTGAGTGTGATGGTGCTAAGACATGTGCCATTGAGATGAGAAGTTTTTCTAAGAATGCAGGATTTACCGGAACCCGTCTTGGGTTTACGGTAGTACCAAAGGAACTGGCCTGCGATGGCACTTCCCTGAACGGCCTGTGGGCAAGACGCCATGGCACGAAATTCAATGGTGCGCCATATATCATCCAGAAAGCGGGTGAGGCAGTTTACAGTGAAGAAGGGAAGAAACAGACAAAGCAGCAGATCGCATATTATATGAACAATGCCAGGGAGATCAGGGATGCCTTGACAGATATGGGATATACGGTATTTGGCGGTGTCAATGCCCCTTATATCTGGCTTAAGACACCGGACGGCATGAAATCCTGGGATTTCTTTGACCGGCTGCTGGAGAATGCCTATGTAGTAGGAACCCCGGGTTCTGGTTTTGGACCCAGCGGAGAGGGATATTTCCGGCTCACTGCTTTTGGCTCTGCGGAGAATACGAAGAAAGCGCTGGAGCGGATCAGGAAACTATAATGAAAATGTAATCTGGCGGTGCTAATCTTAGCGCCGCCGAGTTGATAAGGAGGAAAATATGAGATTCAAGCGAACTTTTATGTCTGTTGTGGCAGGTGTACTGGCATTGGCGGCTGTCCTGGTGACGGGTACAGCGTCCCAGGCAGATTCTGTAGAGGTCAAACCATATCTGGCATTTGGCGCGGACCTTACCAGCAGCCAGAAGGATACAGTGATGGGGCTTCTTGGGGTTACATCAGCGGAGCTGGCTGACTATGAGACGGTAGAGGTGACGAATGCGGAGGAGCATAAATATCTGGATACCTATCTGGATAAGAGTGTCATTGGCACAAGGGCGCTTTCTTCTGTGAAGATAGAAGAGGCAGATGCGGGGGCTGGGATCACTGTGGAGACACACAATATTTCCTTCTGTACCGAAGAAATGTATACGAATGCACTGGTGACGGCAGGGATCAGCGATGCTGTCGTGACAGTGGCGGGACCTTTTGAGATATCAGGTACAGCAGCGCTGGTGGGTGCCATGAAGGCATATGGCACCATGACAGGAGTGGAGATCGACAGTGAAAGTGCAGATGCGGCGACCAATGAGCTGGTGCTGACTGGTGAGCTGGGGGACAGTGTCGGCAAGGAAGAAGCGGCCCAGCTTGTGGCGCTGGTAAAGAATAAAGTACTGGAGGGCGATCTTTCTTCGGTGGAAGACATCACAGAGGCAGTAGAGGAGGCAGCGGAGGAATTGAAGGTCTCCCTGACCGAGGAGCAGAAAGCTGAACTCACAAAACTAATGCAGAAGATTGGTTCCCTTGATCTGGACATCGATAACCTGAAATCCCAGGCACAGGGAATCTATGATAAATTAAAAGACATGGACATTGATCTCAGTGAGGCGAAGGGCATACTGGCGAAGATTGGAGACTTCTTCAAAAATCTCTTTGAGAGCATCATTGATTTCTTTAGAAACCTGTTTTAGCAGATCGTTTTATGAGAGGAATACAGGGGAATGGAAACAATTACAGGAGCTTATTCCAGTGCGCAGGTTTTTACCTGCAGCAATTCAGAACATGGGCTGGACTCTTATGCGGCAGCCCAACTGCAGAATCTGTGTGATAACCCGGTGGCAGAGGGATCTGCTATCCGGGTTATGCCGGATGTGCATCCGGGAAAGGTATGTACCATTGGGCTTACTATGACAGTGGGGGCGAGGGTGATCCCCCACATCGTTGGCATTGATATTGGCTGTGGTATGACGATGGCGCAGATAAAGGCAAAGAAAATGGAATTTCAAAAACTGGACACAGTGATCCGCGAGAAGGTGCCTTCTGGTTTTGGGATCCGTAAGGATATTCATCGGTGGGCGGCGGAATTTGAATTAGATAATTTGCTGTGTGCCCCTCATATCAATCGGAAAAAGACAGAACTCAGTATGGGAACCCTGGGAGGCGGCAACCATTTTATCGAGCTGGATAAGGACGGGGAGGGAAACCTATATCTTGTAGTGCATTCCGGCAGCCGCCATCTGGGGAAAGAAGTCACAGACTATTATGTTGATACAGGCGCTGTGGCATTGAAAAAGCAAGGTGAGGATATCCCCTATCCCATGACATTCCTGGAAGGGAGATTAAAAGAGGAGTATCTTCAAGATCTTCAGGTAGTTCAGGAATATGCAGAACTGAACCGGCGTATTATGATAGATGAGATCACTAGGGGAATGAAATGGAAAGTACTTGAGATCTGTTCCTGCATCCATAATTATGTGGATTTTTCCTGGGATACTCCTATCCTGCGGAAGGGCGCGATCTCTGCCAGGGCGGGAGAGAATGTGATCATCCCAGTGAACATGCGTGATGGGATCATACTTGGGAAAGGCCTTGGCAATGCGGAGTGGAATTATTCCGCACCCCATGGCGCCGGGCGGATCGCAAAGAGGGAGGATATTGCGGCGAATCACACACTGGCTGAATTTAAGGCGGTGATGAAGGGAATCTATTCCCCCTCCATCAGCAAGGGCACACTGGATGAGGCCCCCTTTGCTTACCGAAGCCTGGAAGAGATACGGGATGTGATCCGGGAGACGGTACAGATTGATAAAGTGATCACGCCTGTGTATAACTTTAAGGCAGAGAGTAACAGATAGGGGGAAGTATGATAGTACAGATAAGTTCAGGGCAGGGTCCTGAGGAGTGTGAGCTTGGGGTGGCACTGCTGTTGAGAGCGCTGCAAAAAGAATTTCCAGATATCGAGATCCTGTCGGAGCATACAGGAAAGGAGAAGGGGTGTTACCGTTCCATATTATTTTCGACAGAGGCAGATCTGTCATTTCTGGAGGGGAGCGTCCAGTGGATATGCAAAAGCCCATACCGTCCGCACCATCAGAGAAAGAACTGGTATATGGATGTCAGTGTGGTACCGGAAGTGAAAAATGTGACCATAGAGGGTGAGATAAGATCAGAGACTTTTCATTCCGGCGGAAAGGGCGGACAGAACGTGAATAAGGTGGAGACTGGTGTGAGGCTGACACATGTCCCAAGTGGGATCACAGTTACTTCTACGGCACAGAGAAGCCAGTATGCCAATAAGATGGATGCCATGAATAAATTAAATGTTATTCTTGCAGGCCAGACTGAATATGCCAGGGCAAGCCAGGCAAAGGATGCCTGGCAGGAACATACAAAGATTATCCGGGGAAATCCGGTAAGGATTTATGAAGGAAAAAAGTTCATTCCAAAGAGGACTGAGAAACGGGAAGGAGCAGGAAACATATGATACGTGCGGTGATTTTTGACATGTACGAAACGTTGATTACGCATTATGAAAGCCCATTGTATTTTGGCTCACAGATGGCAGCAGATGCCGGGATACCGGAATCTGGATTCCGCCCGCTCTGGCATGCATCGGAGAATGACCGCGCCATCGGTAAGGCATCATTGGAGGAGATATTGACAAGGATTCTCCAGAAAAATCACTGTTATTCAGAAGAACTTTTGATGAAAATAGTAAATAAGCGCATGGAGGCAAAAAAAGAATGTTTTCGCCATCTCCATCCAGAGATCCTTTCTATGTTGTCCAGGTTAAAGGAGCAAAAAATCCGGATCGGCCTTATCAGTAACTGTTTTTCTGAGGAGGCGTCTGTGATCCGCAATTCGTCACTGTTTCCCTATTTTGATGCTGCGTGCCTTTCTTATGAGCAGGGGGTTCAGAAACCAGATGCAGAGATCTTTGAGAGATGTATGGCGAGCCTTGCCGTGAAACCAGAGGAGTGTCTGTATGTGGGAGATGGCGGAAGCGATGAATTGGAGGCGGCAAGAGATCTTGGCATGACAGCTGTTCAGGCAGTCTGGTATCTGCGGAAGGGAAGCGGGCAGCCATGCGGCGTTAAACAAGGCTTCCCTCATTTTGATTCACCGCGGGAAGTGCCAGAATATCTTTGGAAAAGCAGGGAAAGGACATTGTATGTCACAGATCTTGATGGAACTCTGATGAGAGACGATAAATCGATATCCGGGACAACAGCGGCCATCATAAACAAGCTTATTGATCAGGGGATGCTCATTACATATGCTACAGCAAGATCTAAAAAAAGTGCTTCTGTCATTACGAGAGACATTCATTTTAAGATACCGGTGATCACGTTGAATGGCACGATCTTTGTTGATCCACAGACAAATGAGGAAATAGAGACAGTGGCATTTACCAGGGAGGAGCTGCATATTCTGCGCCAGTGCCAGAAAGGGCTGGATGTCCCAGGATATGTTTCTGCCTTTATCAATGGGAAAGATAGAAAGTCGTACCGAAAAGGGAAGGTTAATCCGGGATTCCAGCATTATCTTGAGGAGCATGCAGATGACAAACGGCTGCGGATGGTGCAGACAGAAGAAGAGCTCTATGATGGCAAGGTATGCTGCTTTACATATATTGCTGAGCAGGAGGAACTGCTCCCTCTGTATCAGCGTGTGAAGGACAATGAGAAGTGGATCTGCATCTTTCAAAAAGACAAGTACCGTTCTGAATACTGGCTGGAAATATGCCCGAAGAATGCGGCCAAGGATAATGCAGTAAGGAGACTGCAGAGACAGTATAACTGTCAGCGGCTGGTAGTGTTTGGCGACTCGCTGAATGATATTTCTATGTTCCGGATTGCAGATGAAGCTTATGCGGTGGAGAATGCCGTGGAAGAATTGAAGGCAATAGCCACAAAGGTTATCGGTGATAATAACTCAGATAGTGTGGCCTGCTGGCTGGGGCATGAAATGTAATGAAAGGAGATAGGTGCATATCGGGCGCTGCTGCAGGCTATTTACAAATAATCTAAAAAATGTTAAAATTACGGATAATAAGAAAATGCGCACAGGGCTTGCGCGGATGGAGGTATATATGGCTTGTACGATTCACGCAGATGACATTAAGAGGGTAAAAGCTCTTGGTTGTCTACATAATAAGGGAACGGATCTTTTTAATATCCGTGTCATTACCGTAAATGGTAAGATCACCGCAGAGCAGGCACGTGTCATTACAGAGGCAGCAGAGAAGTATGGAAATGGGGAATTGGTATTTACGACACGTCTGACCGTAGAGGTAAGAGGGGTTCATTATGACAATATTGAGCCATTCCGTGAGTATATTGCGAAAGCGGGGCTGGAGACTGGAGGTACAGGGGCAAAAGTGCGTCCGATCGTGTCCTGTAAAGGAACTACATGCCAATATGGCCTGTATGATACTTATGATCTTTCACAGAAGATCCATGAACGCTTTTTCAAGGGGTATGGCGGGGTAAAGCTTCCCCACAAATTTAAGATTGCAGCAGGAGGCTGCCCAAATAACTGTGTGAAGCCGGACCTGAATGATGTCGGAATCGTTGGACAGATGGTACATGCTCATGATAAAGAACTGTGTAAGGGATGTGGGAAGTGCCAGATCGAGATAAATTGTCCAATGAAAGCGGCGAAAGTAGTGGATGGCAAGATTACTGTGGATGAGAGCATCTGTAATAACTGTGGGCGGTGCATTAAGTTTTGTCCATTCCATGTTAACGATGGGGCGGTGCAGGGCTTCAAGGTATATATTGGCGGACGCTGGGGCAAAAAGACAGCACATGGAAGGGCTTTGTCGAAGATCTTCCTGTCTGAAGAAGAAGTGTTGGAGGCAGTGGAGAAAGCGATTCTCTTGTTCCGTGATAAGGGACAGGCTGGCGAGCGTTTTGCAGATACCATTGCCCGCATTGGATTTGAGGAGGCAGAGCGGCTTATTTTGTCCGATGAACTGCTTCAACGCAAAGAAGAGATTCTGACGGAAGTGTGATTTTTATGTATTTTGGTTATATGGGTGTCCGATACAATGAGACGCCATTATCGGTGAGGGAGCTTGTCTCTTTCACCGATTCAAAAAAAACAGAATTTTTTGAGAAAATGCAGAGAATCGGCGTGAAACAGTGCATAGTGTTGTCCACATGCAACCGGAGCGAGATTTTCTTTTTTTATCCTGCAGGAAGATCTTCAACACTTGGAGAGGGCCGTGGTTCCCAGCCAGCCCTTTTGTATCATGAAGATATTTTATGGGATCAGGTCTATGCCTGCTATGCTGCCTGTTTTCCTGAAGTGGATATAGAGGAATATCTGCAGCATGATCAGGGGGATGAAGCCCTTGTTTACCTGTTCCGTGTGGCGGCAGGACTGGAATCCATCGTCCTGGGGGAAGACCAGATACTGGGACAGGTGGTGGAGGCACTGGAATTTTCCCAGCTTATGGGCATGGCAGGAAAAGAACTGAATAAGGTGGTGCGGGATGTGATCCGGTGTGCCAAGCGGATTAAGGAGGAACTGCGGATCAGTGAACAGCCGCTTTCCATCAGTTATGTTGGCGTGCGCCGCCTTGCTGAGGTGATGGAAGAGGGACGCACACTTTTTGGCAGGCGGGTTCTTGTCATTGGCAGCGGCAGGACTGCGGAACTGGCTTTGCTCTACCTGCGGGAGTATGGGCTGGAAAAAATCTATGTATGCAACCGGACGATGCGGCGGGCAAGGGAACTTCATAAACAGTTTCCGGAATTGACAGTGGTTCCTTATGAAGAACGGTATCAGATTCTGCAGAAGTGTGATGTTATCGTATCGGCTACTGCTTCCCCTCATCTTGTAGTTACCTGTGGGGAATATCAGAGGCAGGTTCCTGGCTCTGATGGAAGGATCAGGTATTTTCTTGATCTTGCTGCACCGAGGGATATCGACCGGCGGCTGGGGGATTTACCAGATGTGAGGATCATTGATATGGATTCCCTGCAGGAGATCACGGAGAAAAACCAGAAGGAGAGAGAGCGGCTTGCAGAGGAGAGTGAATCTCTGATTTGGGAGGCCATGGCAGAGATAAAAGAATGGTTTCATATGAGCCGCATGGACGGAACCATTGAATCTCTTCAGAAACGGTGCCATGATATCGTGTCAGACAGCTATGCCTATCTAAACCGTAAGCTGGAACTTACCGGCAGGGAGCAGAAATTGGTAAAGAAGGTGTTGAATGCTTCACTGCAGCGGCTTCTGAGGGATCCGATCCAGGAATTGAAGCATCTGGATACAGAGGAAGAACAGGAAGAGTATAAGGCAATGATACAGCGGCTGTTCACTGCAGAAAGGGACTGAATGCATGAAGATATTTATCGGAACTAGGGGTTCAAGGCTGGCACAGGCACAGGCTCAGTATGTCAGGAACATTTTAATGGCTGCCTGTCCGCAGCATTCCTTTGAGATAAAAGTGATCACTACAAAGGGGGACAGGATCACAGACAGGCCGCTGGCAGACATTGGCGGCAAGGGTCTTTTTGTCCGTGAGATCGAGGAACAGTTATTATCCGGTGGGATACATCTTGCCGTGCACAGCATGAAAGACATGCCTGTGAGCCCGGCAAAAGGACTTGCCTTCACCCGGACATGGAGGCGCGAGGATCCAAGAGATGTGCTGGTACTAAGGGAAAAAGCTTCTCTTTCTGAACTGCCGGAAGGCGCCATAGTCGGTACAGGGAGCATCCGGCGGCAGGCGCAGCTTCGCCTGCTTCGTCCTGACCTGCGGCTTGTTGGCATCCGGGGAAATATTGATACCAGGCTTCGGAAGATGGAAGAACAGAAGCTGGATGGTATCGTTTTGGCGGCTGCAGGGCTGCACCGCCTGGGAATGGAGAACCGTATCACCCAGTATCTTTCATATAAACAGATGATCCCCTCCCCGGCGCAGGGCGCACTGGCGCTGGAGATACGGGAAGATGCCTGCAGACTCAGGGAGCTTTTGGATCAGTTTGCCCATGAGGAAAGTGCAGGCGCAGTAGAGGCGGAGCGTGAATTTCTCAGGCTGTGCGGTGGAGACTGCCATATGCCGGTGGGGGCAGTGTGTGAGAAAAAAGCAGATGGTATCTATCATCTGCATGTTGTTTATGGAAAGGATACGGGTGAAGATCTGGCCTTTGCCGATGTCAGGGGGACAGATGCCAGGATGATAGCAGAAGAAGCGGTGTCCCGCCTTGTCATCCGTCCATATTCTGGTGATACAGGTACTGTATATCTGGTGGGAGCAGGACCGGGAGATCCGGGACTGATCACGGTTCGCGGCAGGGAGCTTCTGCAGCGGGCGGACTGTGTGGCCTATGACCGGCTGATACCGAAGGAACTGTTGGGATATACAAAGTCTGGATGCGAACTGGTGTATGTGGGGAAGGAGAATCATCATCATGTGATGCGCCAGAAGGAGATCAATGCCCTTCTGGCCCGGAAGGCAGCAGAGTATCATTGTGTCGTGCGGCTGAAAGGAGGCGATCCCTTTGTATTCGGGCGCGGCGGGGAAGAGGCTCTTGCCCTGCTGGAACAGGGAGTGCAGGTGGAAGTAGTGCCAGGGGTGACATCTGCAGTGGCAGGGGCGGCATGTGCCGGCATACCAGTTACCCACCGGGGATTGTCAGGAGGTTTTCATGTTGTGACTGCCCACGACTGCCGGGATGAATTGGCAGATATTGATTTTGATGCAATGGCACAGAGTGGTGATACGGCAGTATTTCTTATGGGGTTAAGTAAACTTGCGGAGATAACCAGCCGCCTTCAGGCGGCCGGGATGGCGGCTGGGACGGCAGCAGCAGTGATATCCCATGCCTCTCTTCCTGACCAGAAAGTGTGCCAGGGGACATTGGCGGAGATTGCCCGAAAGGCAGAGGAAGAAGGACTGGCTTCACCAGCGCTTATCGTGGTAGGGGAGGTAGTGAAACTGCGGGAACGGCTGAGCGTTCTGGGAAGGAGGAAGATGCCTGTTTCCTGTCTGGTTCCCAAGATAGGGAAACAGCCATCTGCCCTGGCAGTGCGTCTGAGGGAACAAGGGATGGATGTGGAAGAACTGCAGGTTGGTGAGATCATTTATACAGGCTGGCAGATGGATCCTGCTGGAGAAGATATCCCGGACTGGCTTATTTTCTCCAGCCGCCATGGAGTAGAGGGATTTTTCCGTGGGATGATGAAGGCAGGGATGGATATCCGTGCATTTGCTGAGAGCAGGGTTGCTGCCATCGGGAGGAAAACAGCAGAGAATCTGGAGCAGTATGGCATGAGACCGGATCTTGTGCCAGTGAGGGCAGACAGTATGGGTTTGTGCGAATCGCTGAATAAGGCTTTGGATCCGGGAGATGTGGTGTGGTATCTGAAAGCAGAAGAGACAGCAGGCATATTACAGGATGGGATTTTGGAAAGCTGCCATCTGGTCTGTAAAAATGTCTATATGAATCAGGAGGTGAGAGAAAAGCCGAACCGGGAGTTTTATGATGTTATTGCCTTTACCTGTGCATCTTCTGCCCGCAGGCTCTTTTCTGGTGGAAATATTTTCCCGGAGAGCAGATTATACAGTATTGGCCCAGTGTGTACAGAACAGCTAAGACAGCTTGGAGGGCAGAACATCATTCAGGCGGATCAGGCATCTTATGAAGGGCTTGCAGCAAAGATAGTTGAATTGGAAAGGAAGAAAGGAGAATCATAATATGGCATCTATTCTTCTCGTGGAAGATGACAAGGCGATCATAGAGAATCTGAAGGAATTCCTCGCAGCAGAGGGATTTGATGTTAAGGCTGTTTCTGGGCAGGCAGAAGCGGTGGGAATATTGGAAGAGGAAGCCTTTGACCTAGCGCTTCTGGATATCTCTCTGGCAGAGGGCAATGGTTTTGCCGTCTGTGCCTATATGAAACAGAATACAGATATCCCGGTTATTTTTCTCACTGCTTCCGGAGATGAGTACAGTGTTGTATCAGGACTGGATATGGGGGCAGACGATTATATCAGTAAACCTTTCCGCCCCCGTGAACTGGTATCAAGAATCAATCGGGTGCTGCGCCGCACAGGTAAAGTGCAGGCGGTATTGGAAGCAGAGGGGATATCCATTGATACCACAAGGGCTGTCGTTCGGAAGGGAAGAGAGGAGATTTTTCTCTCTGCGTTGGAATATCGGCTTTTGCTCGTTTTTTTCAATAATAAAGGGGTGCTTCTCAGCAGAGAGCGCCTGTTGGAAGAGATATGGGACGTGGCGGGCGAATTTGTCAATGATAATACCCTTACTGTGTATATTAAGCGTCTGAGGGAAAAGATCGAAGAAAATCCTGCAAAACCAGAGATAATCCAGACTGTCAGGGGAATGGGATACCGTGTGAACTGATCAGTAAACATATTGTGGACAGAAAGGATGTCAGGAGATGATAAAATTTTTTAGGAACGGGGAAATCTGGAAGGAGATGGTACTCTCTGTCATAATGTTGTTTCTTGCGGCACTTTTTGGGGGCATGACAGCGGGGGCCCGGGGGGCGGTGCTCTGCATGGCATCCGGAATTGTTTTCTGTCTCTTTCATTTCGCCTCATCCTGCCGCAGGTATCAGCAGATTGCCAAACTTGCGGATAAGGTAAACCATTATCTTCATGGTTACATGGACCTTTATATTCAGGATCAGAGAGAAGGGGAACTGGCGATTTTGGAGAGCGAGATCGGAAAGATGGTGCTGCGTCTCCGGAACCAGGCGGATCTGTTGAAAAAAGATAAGATATATCTGGCGGATTCCATCGCAGATATATCCCATCAGATCCGAACGCCCCTGACTACTATGAATCTGATTGTGTCACGGCTTTCTTCCAGAGAACTGCCCAGGGAAAAGAGGAAACATCTGATGATGGAACTGGAGGAAATGCTGGTTCATATTGAATGGCTCATTCAATCGCTGCTGACGATATCTAAGCTGGATGCCGGAACGATCCAGATGCAGGAGAGAAGGATATCTGTGCCGGAGCTGATCCGCAATTCGACAGAGGCGTTGGAGATTCCTATGGAGCTGCGCCAACAGAAACTGAATATCATCTGTGATCCGTTGGTATCCTTTACCGGAGATATGAAATGGATGAAGGAAGCGGTGATGAATATCGTGAAAAATTGTATGGAGCACACACCAGAGGGGGGCAGGATTCAGATCTGTGCGGTGGAGAATCCTATTTATACTGAAATCGTGATAGAGGATAATGGACCAGGCATTGACAGGGAAGATCTGCCACACCTTTTTGAACGCTTTTACAAAGGAAAGAATTCTTCTGATAAAAGTGTGGGTATTGGCCTTGCCCTGGCGAAAATGATCATCACAGGCCAGCATGGAAATGTGTCAGCAGAGAATGTAACAAATAAGGGGATGATCTGCGGAGCGAAATTTGTGATCCGGTTTTATAAAAGTATAGTGTGAGAGCTTAGTGTACTGAAGGGGGGTGGGTAGTAGCAGGGAAGGCAGAGAAAAAAATAATTTAGGTCTTGTTTTTTTTCTTTCTATATGGTACAATAACCCATGCTGACGTTTTGAAATACGGCTCCATGGTCAAGCGGTTAAGACACCGCCCTTTCACGGCGGTAACAGGGGTTCAAATCCCCTTGGAGTCATTTCACTCTATGGGATACTAATCAGGGGATTTGAACCCCTAAAGTTTGCCAAAGGCAAACTTTTAAGCGAAACATGTTTCGCTTTATCCCCTTGGAGTCATTTCACTCTATGGGATATTGATTAGGGGATTTGAACCCTTGCGAACATGTTTCGCTTTATCCCCTTGGAGTCATTAACCTTATACAAGGTATAAGGACCTTTAGCTCAGTTGGTTAGAGCATCCGGCTCATAACCGGACGGTCCGGGGTTCGAGTCCCCGAGGGTCCATTTTGGCCTAGTGGCTCAGTTGGTTAGAGCGCCGCCCTGTCACGGCGGAGGTCGT
>CANRWA010000081.1 GCA_947643415.1 uncultured Clostridia bacterium
TGCATTTTTTATTTTGGGATCATATCATCTGTCTGAAAAAATGGGGAAACTCAAATGGAGTTTGATATTGCAATTATCCTGAATAATGATATAATAAATATGATACACAAAGAACCTTGACATGAGAATAATGTATTGTATGTAAGTTACCAGTAAAGATAGTGAAAAGTGATATGGGTAATATGATAAAAATAACAGTTAAGAAAGGTATATTATGAAAAATAAGATTAAAAATATGACAGTTGCAAAGAAACTGAGGTATTGCATTACTATAGCAATTGTTCTTGCCAGTTGTGCGTCTATAATTGGTGTTTTTGCATTGATATTTGTGAACAGCAGCTATAGCAGTGTACTTGTTTCAAATGGTTTTTCACAGGGGGAGATCGGTATATTCAGCACTTATCTGAATAAGGAACCTGCGATGGTCAGGGAAATGATCCTTCTGGAGGATGAGGACAAGATAAAAGAAGCGGTCGAGGAGTTAGATGGGATCAAAGAGAAGACAGATGCTGCGCTGGATACAATGGAGCAGCATTGTACGACATCCGCAGAGATGGAATTTGTCAATACCATCAATGAGACACTGCCAAAGTACCGTGAGATTTTTTCACAGGTCCAGGAGCTTGCGGTAAAGAATCAGAATCAGGATGCCCTGAATCTTCTGTTATCTCAGGGAAAACCTACTCTGAAGATCCTGACAGATGCAGTGGAAGGCCTGATTGACCTGAATGTAGAGATGGGGAATAAAGCTAAGGCCAGAATGGCTGTCCTCGCACTTGTGGTTTTGATCATTATGATAGCGGTAATTGTTATTTCTGTTATCGTAGCATCCAAGATTTCAAAATCAGTAGCGGATATGCTTTCTGTTCCACTTGCCCATGTGAGGGATGCTTCTGCCGAGCTTGCCAAAGGGAATCTGGATATAGAAGTTGAAAGCATGTATCCGGATGAGATTGGCGAGATGACAGATTCTTTTAAAGAAGCTACAGATATGATTAAGGCATATATCCGGGAATTGACCAGGGGATTGAATGAAGTTGCAAAGGGAAATTTTGATATTGCACCAGAGGTGGAGTTTAAGGGGGATTTCACAGCACTGGATGAAGCCATTGAGACGATCATAACGTCTCTCAGTGAAACTATGGGAAATATCCATGATTCTTCTGAACAGGTTTCCACAGGCGCTTACCAGATGGCAGAGAGTGCCACATCACTGGCAGAGGGAGCGACCAATCAGGCAGCTTCGGTAGAGGAACTGACAGCCAGCATCCAGAATATCACAGAGACCATTATCCACAGTTCTGAGAAGGCAGAAGAATCCCATCAGAGTGCGGAACGGTTTATGGGAGAGGCCGAGAAGAGCAACAATGATATCAAACAGCTCAAAGAGGCTATGGACCGTATTAATGATACATCAAAAGAGATTGTAAACATAATCACAGCAATTGAGGATATTGCATCACAGACCAATCTACTGTCGCTGAATGCTTCCATTGAGGCAGCAAGGGCAGGAGAAGCAGGAAAAGGATTTGCTGTTGTGGCAGACCAGATTGGAAAGCTGGCTGCAGACAGTGCTTCTGCTGCTGTGGATACGAAACGTCTTATTGAGAATTCGATCCAGGAAGTGGAGCAGGGGAATGAGATCACGGCTAGGACAACAGAGGTGATCAAATCCCTGATTGAAGGAATCGCCACCCTGGCTGATTCAACGGAAGAGATCAGTAAGCTGACAGTATCACAGGCAGATGCCATGAGGCAGATGGAGGCAGGTGTAGAGCAGATCTCTGAGGTGATCCAGAATAACTCAGCAGCAGCCCAGGAGACCTCTGCCACCAGTGAAGAGCTGTCTGCCCAGACGGAAAACCTTGAACAGATGGTGGGAAAATTTACTTTAAAGGAGCTACAATAAGAGAGATCTTGGATCTGGTAACTTATGACATCCCGGTGGTGCCGTTTCTGGTTTGCTGCCGGGATGCAATGCAGGATATCCGGGAGTGTTACTGTAACCGGATATCTTTTTTTGGTTGACTAAGTCTTGTTGGAATAGTATAATGAGTGCGTTACATATATTTATTTATGTATTCATTCAAATTTAGTTCAGATAGAATGGCAGAAGAGAGGATTTGGAAGCAGTATGAGCAGGAAGCGTAGAATTGGTATCGCGGTTGGTATCATAGCGGGTGTTGTAGTTTTCATGTTAGTGGGTTTTATGGTTTATCTGCATATATATTATGGAAGTCGGTGGTATCCGGGGACAACGATCAATGGGATTGATGTCTCTAAGCAGACATTGGAAGAATCCAGGAAAAAACTGACAGATATATATAATGATTATGAGCTTACTATTAAAGCAAGGGACAATGGCAGTATTACAATATATGGTAAAGATATGGACTACATTGTAGATACAGGTACACAATGGGAGGACCTGTATGAGAAGCAGCATGAATCTTTTGTCCTATTTGCAAAGCAGAAAGATTATACGATTGAATATAATGTTTCTTATAATGCTGGGAAACTGCAGGAACAGATGATGAAATCTCTTCTTGTGGAGGGAAATGAAGATTATAAGATCATAGAGCCAGTGTCAGCGTATGCGGCTTACGATAAGGAAAAGAAGCAATATGTCTGTGTGGGAGAGATTCAGGGAAATAAGATCCGTACAGATGTCTTTATGGAGGTAATTAAGTCAGCATTGCAGGAAGCAAGGGTTCAGATTGATATTTCTGACAGTGAAAAATATCCGGATATTTATGAAGCACCTAAGGCTACATCGGAAGATGAAGCACTGAGGGAAGAAGTTTCTCTCTGCAATAACGCAGCACTTCGGTTTATTACATGGAATATGGGGGAAGGAGTGACAGAGAAGATTACGCCGAACACTATTTCCAAATGGATCACCTGTAAGAATGGAAAGATCAAATATGATGAAGCGGCAATTGCAGCATGGGTTGAGAAATTCTGCATGAAATACAAGACGGTAGGAAAGACCAGAATGTTAGATTCCCATGAGAAAAAGAAAGTCCGGAAGGTTAAAGTCACAGGCGGGGATTATGGATGGCAGATGGACTATAACAAAACATTGCAGCAGGCGAAGAAAGCATTGAAGAAGAAGATCGACAATAGTCTTATAGATGCTTATATTGCTGATCCCAGCAGTGAGAATAAGAAAGCGCTGACGATGAAGCAGAAAGTGAATTATCTGAATACCGCCTTTAAGAAGGACTTCGAAAATTTTGAAGAGGACTGGGATCCGCAGAACTATACGGAAGTTTCTATATCGAAACAGATGGTTTATGTGATACGGAAAGGAAAGGTGGCATTTAAGTGCCGCTGTATTTCAGGAAGGCCGGTAAAAGGCCGTGAGACGCCTCGGGGTGCTTTCTTTATAAAAGAACACCGTCGGGATTACACCATGAAAGGTGAGGACTATGAGACATTTGTAAGGTGCTGGGTCCGCATCACCTGGACTGGAACGGGATTTCACCCGGCCACCTGGCAGCCATGGTCCCGTTGGACCAAAGACCTATATAAGACAAGGGGTTCCCATGGATGCCTGAATCTTCATCCAGCAGATGCAGAAAAGATCTATAGTATGTTAAAATACCGTGAGCTTGTGTTTATTCATTAAATTCACAGATATAAAAGCCCGCCTTTTCTGGCGGGCTTTTTGAATGTATTTTTTCTCTGAAAGTATACAGACTACATATTAGTATTGGCGCCATTGAGCTAGTTACAGAAAGGAGAAAAAGTGAGTAGGGAAGTACTGGAGATTATATGCAGGATGGATATGGAGAAGATTGAGAACCAGATCGTTCTGCAATGTGCACCACTGATCGTAGGGCTTCGGATATCCAGTCTGTTCATAATTCCAAAAAAGAATCTGAAACAGATCCATGGGTTATTGAGAAAAAGCCAGATCTATTATTATGTGTTTTATCTGTCAGGGGAAAGGGCAGTTATTCTTCTGTATCACTGCCACAGGCTTGAGGATTATCTTGGGTGTACAGAAGTAAGGGATTTTCTGGTGGAAAGAGGGTATCCGCTGACACGGCTGGAGGGTATCCTGCAGGAATTTCGCCAGAGGTATTGGCATTACTGTACGGGAACAGGGGATTTTCCCCATGAACTTGGTCTGATTCTTGGCTATCCCATTGAAGATGTGAAGGGATTTATTCAATATAAGGGAAAACATCCCCTCTATGCAGGATACTGGAAAGTGTATACAGATGTGCCAGCCAAAAAGGAACTCTTCCGCATGTTTGAACTGGCAAAGGAAATGCTGGTGGAATTTTTGCAGAACGGGATTGATATTCAGGATATCATCTCAGGTTACCGCTGGAATGAGTGGGCATAGGAGGAAAAGCCAGACATACACATGGGTATTAATGGAAATATTCATAGATGTATGTCTGGATGCAAATGTCTGGATGCAAATGTCTAAATGCAATGTCTAAATGATAGCTAAATGATATATAAATTTACATTGAATTTCACATTCATGCATGATAAGATTAGAATTACTACATAGAAGAGGGGGAGGATTCTTATGACAAAATGGAAGAGGGCATTATACCAGCCGAATCTACCGCTGGGCAGTAATGGGGAAAGGGTTACGGCGTGTGAGGAACACAGGATGTTATCGAAAGAGGCGGCGAAAGAAGGCATGGTTCTTCTGAAAAATGAAGGCGGGCTGCTGCCGCTGGCAGATGGTGCAAAGGTTGCCCTGTTTGGCAAGGCGTGTATTGATTATGTGAAAGGCGGCGGGGGAAGCGGAGATGTGACAGTGGAATATACGGTGAATCTCTATGAGGGAATGAAAAATCTTTGTGACCAGGTGAGTGTATATGAAGAGCTGGCGGCATTTTACCGAAGAAATGTAAGGCATCAGTACGCAAAGGGCACAGAACCAGGCATGACAATAGAACCAGAATTGCCGGATGAGTTATGCCGGAATGCAAGGAATTTTACGGATACAGCTATTATTACCATATGCCGTTTTTCCGGTGAGGGTTGGGACCGCAAGAGCAGTTACGATAAGGATGAAAAGAATGAAAGTATTTTTGAGGATGGGGATTTTTATCTGACTCATGCTGAGAGGGCGATGGTGCAGAAGGTGAAACAGTATTTTGATCAGATCATTGTCGTTATGAACGTGGGCGGAATGGTGGATACAGGATGGTTTAAGGATGATTCGAAGATCCGTTCTGTCCTGATGGCATGGCAGGATGGCATGGAGGGCGGCAATGCCATGGCGGAGCTGTTGTGCGGCATAGGAAACCCCTCAGGTAAATTATCAGACACTTTTGCAAAACGCCTGGAAGATTATCCGTCCTCTTATAATTTTCATGAATCCGATGCCTATGTGGACTATACAGAGGACATTTATGTGGGATACCGCTACTTTGAGACAATACCGGGAGCATGTGATAAGGTAAATTATCCCTTTGGTTATGGCCTCTCTTATACAGAGTTTGAATGGGACATACTCTTGGCTGCTGAAACAGACGGTGAGATAAAGATCCGGGTACAGGTCACAAATACAGGTGACAGAGAGGGCAAAGAGGTGATCCAGGTCTATGGAAGTGCGCCACAGGGACTTCTTGGTAAACCGGAGAAGGTTCTGACTGCCTTTCGTAAGACGCGTCTTCTGAAGACAGGGGAGACAGAACTTCTCACCCTGACATTCCCCCTGTATTCCCTGGCCTCTTATGATGATATGGGGAAAGTCTGCAGGTCCGCTTATGTACTGGAGGCAGGAAGTTACCGCTTTTATGTTGGCACATCGGTGAGGGATGTGAGAGAGCTGGATTTCAAATATGAGATAGAAGAGAACCAGATTTTGGAACAGTTGGCACCGAAGCTTGCTCCTGCTTCCCTGCGGCATCGGATGCTGGCAGATGGGAGTTTTGAAGAGCTGCCGCAAAGGCAGGCAAATGATCCCGATGAATGTGGCCTGGAACATATGCCGAAAGAACCAATCGACGGGTTGTCTCCGGCATACCGCAGTGTGGAAGGCGTTCTGCTCTGGAGCTGGCGCTATAAGGAAGGGATCCGTCCGTTTACTGAGGTGGCAGAGGGAAAGATGGATGTGGGGGAATTTATCCATCAGATGACAGATGAAGAACTGGCACACCTGCTGGGTGGACAGCCCAATACCGGGACTGCCAACACATTT
This sequence comes from uncultured Clostridia bacterium, assembly GCA_947643415.1. Classification (GTDB taxonomy): domain Bacteria; phylum Bacillota; class Clostridia; order Lachnospirales; family Lachnospiraceae; genus Eubacterium_F. Next base: position 6,179 of record CANRWA010000081.1, read on the forward strand.
GGCATCGGCAATATGCCGGAGTATGGCATCCCGAATATTATGACAGCGGATGGACCGGCGGGCCTGAGGATCGAATCCCAGTGCGGAGTAAATACCACAGCATGGCCGTGCTCTACCCTCCTTGCCTGCACATGGAACCCGGAGCTGGTTTATCAGGTAGGAAGGGCAGGAGCGAAAGAGGTGAAAGAGAATAATATATCAGTCTGGCTGACACCGGCTGTCAATATACATAGAAGTCCGCTCTGTGGCAGAAACTTTGAGTATTATTCCGAAGATCCCTGGCTGACAGGGATTTTGGCGGCAGCAATGGTGAAAGGGATCCAGTCCCAGCATATCGCGGCCACAGTAAAGCATTTTGCCTTGAATGACAAAGAGACAAACCGCAAGAACAGCGATTCAAGAGTGTCGGAGAGGGCAGCAAGGGAGATATACCTGAAAGCATTTGAGATCATTGTAAAAACAGCGAAACCATGGTGCATCATGACAGCATACAATATAATAAATGGCCATAGGGCATCGGAAAATAAGGAACTGATTGATGGTATCCTGCGGGAGGAGTGGGGGTTTGACGGCATGGTGACCACAGACTGGTGGACACTGGGTGAGCACTACAAGGAAGTAAAAGCAGGCAATGACCTGAAGATGGCATGTGGGCTTCCGAAGCGGCTGATGGAGGCAAAAGAGAAGGGACTGCTCTCGCGGGAGGAGATGGAAGCCTGTGGAAAGAGGATACTGGAACTGATATTGCGGATAGACTGACTTTTATGATTTACAGGTCAAAGTCCTGATAGTCCTCTGGTGTAAAGCGGTGGTAGATGATATGGTTTTCTTCTACAGAGAGGCAATAGTAGAAAGAATCTGGATTTCCATCTTCAAAGTAAATCAGATAATCAAATTCACCATGCTCTGTCTTTTCTATATGGACAGAGCATGAGTATTTATGGAACAGAGAAAGTACCTCTTCTAAAGTGCATCCATGATGCCGTACTGTGTCAATGAGTTCTGCCAGAAAAGAGTTGTCAGTCTTCTGTTCATGGATATATTTATTTCCCTCAGGTGGGATCAGCAGGCAGAAACGGCCATCGTTTTCGGATACTCCGATGCTGCCGTATTTTTCTTTTACTGTCCCGCAGAAGTCGGATAAGGCAGTATTCATCTGTCCCGCATCCATATCTGTGCCAAGAATCCGGTTCAGGGATAAGAGGGGATAGTAGATGCGTACCTTTTCCTGGCGGTATCCAAGTTTGAGCTGTTGCTCTGTGATGATATCTATGATGTTTTGTTCCAGTTTTTTGAAATTCATGATACTCTCCGTTTCCATGATTTTATTGGCGCGAAGGCAAAGTGAGGATGGTGCAGATAAATTTGCCCTCATCTGAGCATGCCCGCAGGGCCAAATACTATTATACGGATAAATTCAGAAAAAAACAATCGTTCAAGGGAAAAATCTTATTTTCTGCAGCAATGCTGTCGTTGACAAAGAATATGTGAAATGATACTCTTATATTATAAATAGAAAGGAGCCTGCCTATGTATCTGGCTTTTTTTGTAATTCCTGTTATTGTAATGATACCGATTTTGATTTATTTATATATTTGGCTCAATCGTTTTCTGACACTGATCCCAAAGATTGGCGATAAGCTGCGACATGGACTGGCTGTGGTACTGGCACTTGCTGCCGCCTATCTGTGCTGGCCGATCTACCGGACCGGCGGTGTTGTCATCGCACATTTCCTTGTGGCAAGCCTGCTGTTGGAGATCGTTCATTTTATCATTAAGAAAAAGAAGAGAGACGAGATACCGAAAGCCTGGTCGGTTCTTTACCGAAGTGGAATATTGTCGGTCTTTGTTGTCCTTGTGGTATTTACTTATGGATATGTGAATATGCACATGATCCAGGAGAAAGACTATGAGATCGCATCAGAGAAAGTTCCGCAGGATATGCGATTTGCTGCGGTCTCAGACCTGCATCTGGGGACAAATATGAATGCAGATAAATTATCCGGATATCTGGATGAGATTTCGGCAAAAGAGATAGATGCCCTTTTTTTAGCAGGGGATATCTTTGATGAGAATACAGTGGAAGATGAGATGCGGAAGGCCGCCGGGCTTTTTGCCAATGTGGGGAGTAAATATGGGACATATTATGTATTGGGAAACCATGATCCCAATAACTATGTAACGGATAAACAGTATACTATGGAAGAAATGTGCCAGACTCTTTCCGATGCCGGGGTTCATGTCCTGCGGGATGATGTGGTAGTGCTTGATGGGCTGAACATCATTGGAAGAAAAGATGCCTCGCTTGCATCACGTCAGGAGATAAAGAACCTTACGGCACAGGTGGATCTCTCACAGTTTACTGTGCTGCTGGATCACCAGCCCTTGGGGCTGCAGGATAATGCAGATGCAGGGATCGACCTGCAGATTTCCGGCCATACCCATGCCGGCCAGATCTGGCCTACCGGGAAACTGATGGAGCTGATGGGTGTCAGCGAGATGAATTATGGGTATAAGATGATGGATAAGATGAATATGATCGTCACTTCTGGGATCGGGGGCTGGGGCTATGCCATCCGGACAGGAGGACATTGTGAATATGTGATCATAAATATAAAAAGGTAAGGAGCAGAGTATGAGAAAGACAAAGATTATAGCAACCATTGGCCCGGCATGTGACAGCGAGGAAACGCTGGCTAAGATGTGCGAGGCAGGCATGAATGTAGCGAGGCTGAATTTCTCCCATGGTACAAGGGAGGATCAGCAGGAGCGCATCAACCTGGTAAAATCGGTGAGGGAGAAGCTGGAGCTTCCCGTTGCCATCATGCTGGATACAAAAGGGCCAGAGTACCGGATCGGTACCTTTGCTGACAAAAAAGTCACATTAAAGGACGGAGACACATTTACCTTTACGACAGAGGATATCATTGGGGATGAGACACGGGTATCAGTCAGTGACAAACGTATGATGGATGAACTCCAGCCAGGCGATACCATACTGGTGAACAATGGTCTTGTGGTAATGGAAGTAAAGAGCGTAGAGGGAAAAGATGCAGTCTGTGAAGTTACTGCCGGAGGAGAACTGTCTGACCGCAAGAGCATGAATTTTCCAAACCGCCTGATGCCAGGGGATTACCTGAGTGAACAGGATAAAGGAGATATCCTGCTGGGGATCGAAAATGAAGTGGACTTCATCGCTGCCTCATTTGTCTCCACAAGAGAAGATGTACAGGCGTTAAGGGACTTTCTGGATGAAAATGGGGGACAGGAGATCGATATCGTTGCCAAGATCGAGAACCGTTCTGGCGTGGAGGAGATTGACGAGATCTGTAAGGTGGCAGATGGAATTATGATCGCCAGAGGGGATCTGGGAGTGGAGATTCCTTTTATCGAGGTTCCGGCGATCCAGAAATATCTTATCAATAAATGCCGTATGCTTGGCAAGCGGGTGATCACAGCGACTGAGATGTTAGAGTCCATGATCCACAACCCGCGTCCTACCAGGGCTGAGATCTCCGATGTGGCAAATGCTGTTTATGATGGTACTTCTGCGGTTATGCTCTCTGGTGAATCGGCAGCGGGGAAATATCCTGTGGCAGCCGTGAAGAACATGGCAGAGATCGCAGAGCAGACAGAGAAAAATATTGATTATACAGAATGGTTCCGCACAAAAGATTTTGTGATCCAGAGCAATATTGATGCGGTTTCCCATGCCACTTGTGCCATGGCTATTGATGTGCAGGCAAAGGGCATCGTGGTGAGTTCCATGAGCGGACGGACAGCACAGATGGTGAGCCGGTTCCGCTGCCCGGTGGATCTGATCGGTATGACAACATCACAGCGTGCGTGGTATAAGCTGAACCTGAGCTGGGGGATCACTCCTGTGCTGAGTGAGGAATTTACCTCAGTAGATGTTATGTTTTACCATGCCCTGTATCATGCAAAGAGGATTTTTAAACCTCAGAAAGGAGATAATGTTGTACTGACAGGCGGATCGAGCTGTCAGTCCGGCAATACCAATACGATACGGGTGGAAAGTGTGAAGTAGGAAAATAAAATCGTATCTGTATTTATGGGGATATTAGTTTATTGTTTTAGGCAGTTCAACGGCGTCAATTCGATTTTGTGTGAAAAAAATCATATTAATTCTAATTTTCTATAAATCATTTACAGATGTAATCCGATATAATAAATATAGTAAAACCATGCTTTCGGATAGGAGGAAATGATGGGGGAATTAACACCAAGTGAAAACGAGTGGATCATAATGGAGATATTGTGGGAACAGGGAACATCCCTTACTGCCACAGAAATTATAGATCGGCTCAAGGGGGTCAAGGATGCCAGCCCAAAGACAATACGGGTGCTGATCAACCGATTATTAAAAAAAGGTATTATAACTTACCAGGTGGACGATAGGGATTCCAGAATTTACCACTATATTCCGGTAAAAACAAAAGAAGCCTGCCTGGAGGAAAAGAGTGAGCGGTTTGCTAAAAGTTATTTTGGCGGAAACCGAATGGGGATGGTGGCAGCGCTTGTCCGCAATGATTCTTTTTCAGAGGAGCAGATCAATGAACTGATAAAGATTCTGGAAGAAGAAAAAGCAAAGGGAAGGGAAGAAGGGGAGTGAGGACAGGGCATGGGTTCTGAGTGGAATAAATTATGGGGCTATCTGGATTATGCTGTCCGCTATAATACACTTAAGATGGGAAGGACTTTGATGATATCAGTTCTTGTCATGTTATTGATCCTGCTGTTTCGCAGGATTTTTGATGGGAGGAAGGGCAGGAAACTCAGTGGGAGCAGGCTTTATAGCAGGGTATGGCTGTGGGCGTTATTGTTTCCTGTCCCCTTTATGGGGACATTGAAGCTTTCCACACAGTATTTTAGATGGAGAAATGCCATTTACATATTCTTATATGAAAATATAATGGGTAATCCTCTGTGGTCGAGACTGTATTTTTCAGGGATAGTGATTATGGTACTCTGGCTTCTTGCCCGGAAAATCCAGCTCCGTCGGAGGATAAAACGGCTTCCGCCTGCGGATTCTGCGGTGCTGCCTATACCAAAGGAAATGGTGAGGCGTGTGAAGATCCGTCTGAATCCGTCAAACATGCCTCCATTTTCTACTGGAATCTTTACACCAGTGATTGTGCTGCCGGAGTGTATGCTGGAGCAGTTGAATGACCGGGAGTTCCGGGAGGTTCTGCTGCACGAATACAATCATATCCGGCGGGGACATCTGGTACTCTACTTTATTATGGACTGTTTCCGGATTATCTGGTTTTTCAATCCACTTGTCCATTTTTGTATCCGATGGTTCAAGGAAGATCTTGAGTTATTATGTGACCATGACACAATACGCTCTGGAGTCCTCTCATCCAAAGACTATGGGCTGCTTTTGATACGTTCGCTGCACAGCATGTCTTGTAATAAAGACAGACCGGAGAGGACAGGAGGGAATCCCGCACTGGCATCTGTACGGTCGTTTCAGGTGATGGAGAAAAGGATTCGTCTTATTGCAGAATACGGGGAATGCAGAGAGAGCCACAGATCTGTAATTTGTGTGGTAATGGCGGGGGTGCTTATGGTTTTCTTTATTCTGGCCAGGGCATTGTCCTACCCTGTTTATACTCCCTTTGGGGATTATTCCATGTATAGCTGGGATGGCAGAGAGGTGATATTTTCGGATAATCCGGAATTTGATGATGCCATTCAGGTGACAGAAGGGGGGCTTGTGGTGCAGAATGATAAAGTGAAGCAGCTTTTATCGAAGACGGGCAGAAGATATGGGGAGGAGGATTATTTCTGGATCTATTACGGCGGCTATATGAAGCAGCCTGGTATTGGAGGGGGCGGTGATATTGTAGAATTCCGGCCTTACAGCACAGAGGAGGCTGTAGTCAGGATCACCTGCTGGCCAAAAGAGGGAATAGATTTAATTGTGGATTGGATCTACCGATATATGTAAAAGTGGTGATGGAGAACCGTTGCGAAAAATTAAGAATTTATTGGAATTTAAAAGGAGGATGAATGATATGTCAGTAACAATTTTTGGAGGGAATTCTGCCAATGGGCTTTTTGTAACAAATGAAAATGCTGCTGCCAGAAGCCGGGCAGAGAAGAAAGACGGAGGAGATAGGAAAACTATTTTTGCCGGAGACCTGGCAGAACGGCCGGACAGTATCCTGCTTCGTAAGAAACAGGCACAGAAGCAGGCGATGAAAGTGGTACAGGATACCTTTGATACAGAAAAGAAAGTAGATCAGAGCATGGAAGAAATGGCTGCCCGGCAGGAGGAGCTAAAGGAGAAAAACCTGGATTATCAGAAGAAACTCGAGAAGATCGGTTCTGAAAAACAAGAACTGATGAAAACATATGGCATTACGGAGGACAGCGAGGAGATTCCGGAAGAATATCAGCAAAGGATGAAGGAGCTGGAAGAACAGGAGAGCATGTACCATGGTTATATAGAGGAGAATAATGCCGCTGTCAATGGAATCAGCAGATCTCTCAGTGAAATGAAGATTGAACGGCTTAAAGATCATTCCATGCTGGATGCCTCAAAGCAGTCAGAGGAGATTTTGGAAGCTGCCAGCCGTGAAGTTTATGGTGAACTCGTAAATGAAGGCAAGAAACATCTGGAAGAGAAGATGGAAGAGGAGAAGGAGAAAGCAGAGAAACGCGCCGAGAAGAAGGAAGAAGAGGAGGAGCGTCAGGAAAAGGCAGAGGAACGCAAAGAGAGTGCGGAGAAGAAAGTGGAAAATGACAGGGAGAAACTGGAAACCATGGATGCCTGCAATAATCCTGACCCAGCAGTGGGCAAAGAGATTGATGAAATTCTGGATGAACTGAAGCTGATTAAAGAGGATATCAAGGGTGCGGCGGTAGATCAGAATATTTAGTACAACAGGTAACCCTGTGCAGGATCAGGGATCATGCATTTGGTTATAAATATTTAGAATGGCGGTGGGTCTGCCGCCGGACTAAGGAAAGGAGGACATGGAGATGAGTTTTTATTTTGGAAACTACGGAATGAACAGCCTGTTTGGCGGAAGTTCCAGAAGCAGTTTTTACAGTTTTTTGGGGGATTATTCCAGTATCCGCAGTGGCTCATATAAGAAACTCTTAACTTCCTATTATGCCAGGAAAAAAGCGGACCAGACACAAAAAACCGGCAATTCTGGCAACAGGGTAAATCCCGCTCATCAAGATCTGTGGAATAATTCCACATCTGCTTCTTATCAGGGCAAGGCATTGAATAAGGCAAAGACAGAAGCGGATGATCTTGCAAAATCTGCATCAGCATTGACGGCACAGGGAACAGGCTCACTTTTTAGAGAAGTTCAGAAAACAACAATTGATGCAGAGACGGGAGAGAAGACAACCACAAAGGGCTATGACATGGATGCCATCGCAAAGGCTGTAACAGGCTTTGTGTCAGATTACAATTCTGCTCTAGAGGCAGCGAATGAATCTTCCAATGCAGACATAATGAGAAATGCCCAGTATATGGCCAGAATGACTTCTTTCTATGGGAGCACTCTGGAAGATGTGGGAATTAAGATTGGGAAGGGAAATACGCTCTCCCTGGACACTGATAAACTGAAAAGTGCAGATGTCGGCACTTTGAAGAGAGTCTTTAACGGCAGGAATTCCTTTGCAGGACTGACGGCCAGCCGGGCCCAGACAATGAGCCAGACAGCAGTAAGGTCTGCTTCCACTTCTTCTATGTATAACAGGACAGGAAATTACAATAAGTTATATAATCCTGTGAGTTCATGGAACTGGTATATGTAATACGTGTCCAGACAAAGGGGCTGCACCTAAGTGCGGCTCCTTTTGTCTGCTGAAGTGGAAAGCAGCTCAACGGCACCAATTTGAACCCGTTGAGCTAATGTACTGTACCGTTCATATTTAGCATAACAATCAGCTCTATTAAGGGTTGGAAGTTATGACGGTAGGATACAGTAAGATTAACTTTTCGCGTGCATCTGCTGTTTGAAAATGCTACTGGATTTTAGCCCCCTTCTGGTTACGTTCGGCTTCCCACGCCATAAGTTCCCTGCGCAGCAAATCAATGGTTTCTATACGCCTGGATAAGCATTGACGGGTCATTACATTCAACTCGATTTCTGCCATGTCCAGCCAGCTCCCATGTTTGGGTGTATAGTGGATTTCCAGGCGTTTTATGATCCGCCTTGCTTCCGCTGGTGGAAATGCCTTATACAATGAGGCCGGTTTATGCGTATTCAGGTTGTCCATCACAAGGATAATTTTTTCCGCTTCCGGAAACATCTCATCAGACAGGTATTTGATCTCCATGGCCCAGTCAGCGGCTTTGCGGTGCTCATGCACGCTTACATGATGTGTGCCGCCAAGCGGCTCTATGAAGGCAAAGATGCTGCATGTGCCATTGCGGGTATATTCGGAATCTGTTTTCTGGTCATCTCCCGGACGCATCGGCAGCGGCCCTCTCACATCGCCCAGGAGCTGGTAAGGCTTTTCGTCCATACATACAACAGGGCGCATGGGGTTATATGGCAGTTCATAGACGTCAAGGACATCCTCCATGCAGGCTACGAACTCGGCATCCTCTTTTGACGGGATGCACCAGTAGTCGTTTTTGTGAGGCCGGAGTTTGTTTTTTTTAAAGCCCTGCCTATGGCGTTTTTGCCAACAGGCGTGTCCAGAATTATTTTTGCCTGGGCTTCAAGGAGCCGCAACGTCCACCTTGAATGCCCTTCCGGCGCGGGGCTGCATGCAATCTCAATCAGATGGGCTTCTGCACGTCCATCCAGTTTGCGTCTTGCATTGTCAGAATTTATATTACGTTTTAAAGAAACAATGCCTCCAATGCCTTCGTTATGGTAAAGTCTTACCGTATTTGTAATAGTTGCCATACAGACACCGTTTGTTTTGGCAGACTGTTCGTGTGTAAGGATTTTACCATGTGCTTCATCCAGGTCTATGATGATCTGGCATCTGCTGCGTACAGTTTTTGAAGTTTGCTTTTTACGGATGACAGATTTCAGTTCTTTCAGTTCTTCATCCGTTAAGGAAATATTATATTTTTTAGGTCTTGCCATAAGCCATCACCGCCGTTTCTTTTATTATACTATGAAACGGCATATATGACCAGTTTTATTTGACTAAATATGAACGGTACAGTACACTAGTGTACTGACACATTTATACTTAACCAAATAATTCTTTTGTTTTACGCTGT
>CANRWA010000082.1 GCA_947643415.1 uncultured Clostridia bacterium
AATGCATTTTTCGTGTGCTGTGATATGCCGGACAGGAGACGGAATGGAATCCGCCACTTTGAATCCCACAAATTTTTAAGTGATTGCCCTAATGCTGCCTCAGTTGGATGGTTTTACAAAAATCCCCGGAATCCCTTTTCCACTGTTTTACGTGGAACCATGACCTGTCGTCCGCAGCCAAGGCATTTTAAGCGGAAATCCATGCCGACACGCAGGATTTCCCATCTGTTTTCTCCGCAGGGATGCGGTTTCTTCATTTTTATATGCTGTCCTATTGAAAAATCCATTCTATCCACTTCCTTAATCAAAGTATAAGACAATTTATTAAAATTTGCAATGAATATTGCGCGAAAAAAAGGGACGTGTTAAAATGATAGTAGGTTGTTGGGGCCAAAAGGTATTTTGCCCCCAACGGATGCCATACATAGTAACATATCTGTATAACAGGAAAGGAGTCGAAGGCTTATGAGACAGAGGAAGATAGCGTGGCTGCTCATTGCAGCGTTGTTGATCAGCACGATTGGGCTTATCCCGGCGGGGGAGGCAAGGGCAGCGGCAGATAAGAAGATCTGCATTGTGCTGGATCCCGGACATGGAGGGACAGATGCGGGAGCTACAGGCACGATAACAAAGGCAGCATCCGGATCGGCAGTGGAGGTCAAGGTGAAGGAGAAAGATCTTGCACTGAAGGTGGCAGAATACACGAAAGAGATATTAGAGAAAGATGGACGGTTTGAGGTTTATCTTACCAGGGAGACGGATAAGGCGGTATCCCTGGCTGACCGGGCGGCTTTTGCCAGGGATAAAGAAGCGGATCTGCTGTTGAGCATGCATTTTAATTCAGCGGCATCAACAACAGCAAATGGGGCAGAGATCTGGGAGTCTGTGTTACCGAAATATCAGATCATAGGCCTGCCAATGAAGATACTTACAAAGATCCATGAGAAGACTGGTATTTCTGCCAGCCGTGGCGTAAAGAGCAGGGAAAGTGAGAGCAAGACATATTGGAATGCACAGTATAACTGGGATACACAGAATGTAAATACAGGTACTACGGCGGATTATTATGGCGTGGTCAAAGGAGCGGCCAAATGGGGGATTCCTTCTATGATCGTGGAACATGCATTTTTGTCAAATGCAGCGGATATGGAACGCCTTACCCAGCCGGACGATGAGGGGTTGAAAGCACTGGCAGAGGCAGATGCAGAGGCATTGATCGATTTTTATACAGGCCATGAGCATTTTTATGAGGTGATGGGTACAGAGTATCCGGCATCCTGTATTACAGGGGGACGGAAAGCGTCGTTCTGCATCTTGTGCAAAGCAAAGAAGGATATTTCACCGATTGCGGCAGCAGCGAATGCAAATGCGCATTTTGTAGATAACTATAAGGTTACAAAAAAAGCTACGACAACGGCGGAGGGCAGTGAGAGTGGAACCTGCCACTATTGCGGGAAGACTATTGTCCGTGCCATTGCAAAACTGCCTACTGTGGCGAAGCCGATAACAACGGTCAAGAAGACGGTAAAGAAAGTGAGCAAACCGGCAAAGGCTGTGGTCAGCAAGGTGAAGAAGAAAAAGAATAAACAGGTGACGGTTACTGTGAAAAAGGTAAAGAATGCTGCCGGGTACCAATATAAATTTGGCAGTAATAAAAAGCTGACAAAACAGAAGAGGTCAATGCACAGTAAATATACAAAAGTTACCATTATCAAATGGAAGACAAAGTATTGTTATGTAAAGGTACGTGCCTACCGGATTGACTCAAACGGGAAGAAAGTGTATGGCAAATGGAGCAGTGTTAAGCGGTCATGATGAATACCTTCGAGGTATTTTCAGTAATTATAATAATAAATGATCCAAAGCGATGAAAGGAGTACGAACATGAGAAGAGTAGCTTTTTTGACCAGTGGTGGTGACTGCCAGGCATTAAATGCCACAATGCGTGGTGTGGCAAAGACTTTGTACAATGCAGATCCGGATACTGAGATCATCGGTATCCTGGAGGGTTACAAAGGACTGATGTATGAGAAGTATGTCAAGATGAAGCCGTCGGATTTTTCCGGAATCCTCACAGAGGGAGGGACAATCCTTGGCTCATCACGCCAGCCTTTTAAGAATATGCGCAAACCGGATGAAAATGGAATGGACAAAGTTCTTGCTATGGTGAACACTTACAATAAGTTAAAGCTGGACTGCCTGGTCATCCTCGGCGGAAACGGCACACAGAAATCAGCCAATATGCTGCGGGAAGAGGGACTGAATGTGGTAGGCCTTCCCAAGACTATTGACAATGATATCTGGGGATCGGATATGACATTTGGATTCCAGAGTGCAGTGGATATCGCAACGACAGCCATTGACTGCATCCATACAACAGCATACTCTCATGGACGTGTATTCATCGTGGAAGTAATGGGACATAAGGTGGGCTGGCTGACTCTTCATGCGGGCATCGCCGGAGGGGCAGATGTGATCCTCATCCCGGAGATCCCATATGATATTGATGCGGTGACAGAGGCAATACAGAAAAGAACCGAGGCGGGCAAACGTTTCTCCATCCTTGCGGTGGCAGAGGGGGCTATTTCTAAGGAAGATGCGGCACTTTCCAAGAAGGAATTGAAAGCAAAGCTTAAAAACAATCCATATCCGAGTGTTTCCTATAAGATCGGGGCAGAGATCGAGGAGCGTACCGGACAGGAGATCCGGATCACTGTTCCCGGGCATACACAGCGCGGCGGCAGCCCATGTGCCTATGACCGTGTGATCTCCAGCCGGCTTGGAGCGGCAGCGGCACATCTGATCCTGGAAGAGAAGTACGGATATATGGTAGGATTTAAGAATGATGAGATCATTCCGGTTCCATTGGAGGAAGTTGCCGGTAAATTAAAGATGGTCGATCCGGAGTCTTCTATTATAAAAGAGGCAAGAGGACTTGGCATTAGTTTCGGGACGAAGGAATAGTATATGTCATACCAGGCGTTATATAGAAAATACCGTCCAACAGATTTTTCCAGTGTAAAAGGACAGGAGCATATCGTGACTACTCTTATGAACCAGATCCGGGGGGACAGGATCGGCCATGCTTATCTTTTCTGCGGCACACGGGGAACGGGAAAGACCACAGTGGCGAAGATCTTTGCCAGGGCGGTGAACTGTGAGAACCCAGGCCCGGAGGGACCATGCGGGGAGTGTGCCATGTGCAGGGCGATCGAGCAGCAGGCTTCCATGAATGTGGTGGAGATCGATGCGGCATCGAATAACCGTGTGGATGATATCCGCCAGGTCATCGATGAGGTGCAGTATTCCCCAGCAGAAGGACGGTATAAGGTATATATCATTGATGAGGTGCATATGCTGTCGGTCAGTGCTTTCAATGCGCTGCTGAAGACGCTGGAGGAACCGCCGTCGTATCTGATCTTCATTCTGGCTACGACAGAAGCACATAAGATACCACTGACCATCCTGTCACGCTGCCAGCGGTATGATTTCAGGAGGATCGGCGTAGAGACGATAGCAGAGAGACTGAGGGAACTCCTTGACAGAGAAAATATAGAGGCAGAAGAACGGGCGCTGGCGTATATTGCCAGACAGGCAGACGGTGCGCTGCGGGATGGGCTAAGTCTTTTGGAACAATGCATCTCATTTTATTTTGGACAGAAGCTGACCTATGAAAATGTCCTGAAAGTTCTTGGGGCTGTGGATAATACAGTATATCATGAACTGATGGAAGCGCTGGTTCACAATAAGGTGGAACATGTTGTAGAGATCGTTGCCCGGATCGTAGAACAGGGGAAAGACCTGACACAGTTTGTTAATGAGTTTGTCTGGTATCTGCGCAACCTGCTTGTGGTGAAGACTACCGATGAAGTGGGGCAGCTTGTGGATATGTCGGCAGAAAATCTTGGGGAACTGGAGCGGTACGCAGAAGAGATTGAATTGGATATGATATTCCGGTATATCCGTGTCCTATCGACACTTGCCAATGAGATGAAATATGGCAATAATAAGCGGGTGATGCTGGAGGTGGCGATGATTCGGCTGTGCCGCCCGCAGATGGAGCAGGATTATGAATCCCTTGTGAACCGGCTGCACAATCTGGAACAGGTGAATGAAGAACTGCAGGAAGCAATGGCATCCGGCAGCTTTACTGTGGCAGCAGAGAATGCCGGAGGCAGCAGTGCTGCCGCAGTACCAATGCAGAAGAAAGAGATCCGGCCAGAGGCCGTCCCTGATGATGTGAAGGATGTTGTGGCAAACTGGAAGCAGATCCGGAACAGAGTCAGTCCGGTAACGCGGACTATGCTGGATGAAGTGAGGCTTTCTGTGTCGGATTCCGGGATGCTGATACTGGCATTTTCGCAGGCGACCACAGCAGAGTATTTCAGAAAAGAAGATCATCAGGAAGAGATCATTGGGGCAGCAGCACAGCTTACAGGCAAAGAGATACAGTTGGATGTCCGTTTTGTGGAAAGCAGGCGTGAACGAAACACACTGCCTGAGCTGAGGAATATGATAAAAAATGTAGAGATAGAAATTTTGGATTAAATAAATTTAGCATTAAATTAGGATTTGGAGGAAATGAATATGGCGAAGCGTGGAGGCTTTCAGGGCGGTATGCCGGGAAACATGAATAATCTGATGAAACAGGCACAGCGTATGCAGCGGCAGATGGAAGAGACACAGAAGGAAATGGAAGAGAAAGAGTATGAGGCAACAGCAGGCGGCGGTGCTGTCACTGTGAAGGTATCTGGCAAAAAGGAAGTCCTCTCTGTGAAGCTTTCAGAAGAAGTTGTGGATCCGGATGATATCGAGATGTTAGAAGACCTGATCGTGGCAGCGACCAATGAGGCTCTGCGCAAACTGGAAGAAGACAGCGCAAAATCCATGGAGGCGCTGACCGGGGGGCTGAATCTGGGTGGAGGATTCCCATTTTGATGAATTATTACAGTGAATCCATCAATAATCTCATTGAAGAACTGGCAGGTCTTCCGAACATAGGTCCCAAATCGGCGCAAAGACTTGCCTTTCATATCTTAAATCTGCCAGAGAAGAGAGTGGAACATCTGGCAGAGAGCATTCTGACAGCCAGGAAGAAAATATGCCTGTGCAAACGGTGTTTTAACCTCTCTGACCAGGAGATCTGCCCGATCTGCAGCAATCCCAAGAGGGATTCCACAGTCATTATGGTAGTGGAAGAGCCCAGTGATCTTGCCGCCTATGAGAAGACAGGACAATATCATGGGCTCTATCATGTTCTGCATGGAGCAGTGAATCCAATGGTGGGTGTGCAGCCAGATGACCTGAAACTGAAGGAGCTGATGCAGCGGCTTCAGAAGGAAGAGGTAAATGAGATCATCATTGCCACCAATTCTACAGTGGAGGGGGAGGCAACTGCACTCTGGATCAGTAAATATGTCAAACAGGCAGGGATCCGTGTTACCCGGATCGCCAGTGGTGTACCGGTAGGCGGTGCACTGGAGTTCATTGATGAGATGACCTTATTCCGCGCGCTGGAGGGCAGGACGGAACTGTGAGGCCTGCGAGGACAGAGAGCGGTACAGGCCGGTCGATATAAAGTCAGCGAGCTGCATCACCAGATGCAGATGGGTTGTCTGAAGGAGCATCTGCCCGCCGAATCCAGAGAGATTGACAATGCCAGTGATACAGATATCACCGATGGCTGGGAGATTTTTGTCCACACCGACACCAGGAGTGAGGGAGCCTTCGCTCAATGTGATATAACCCACATGTTCCATGACGCCCAGAGAGGCATCTACTGCTATGATAAGGGAATCCGGGTGGTATAATTGAATAAAATTGATGGTAGCTTCCAGGTTTTTGGCATGGATTGGTTTTTCCAGAGTGCCATAGAGATGGAAGCTTATTTTTTTCAGGAATCTCTCATGAGATTTTAATTTATGCCCTACAATAGGGCCAAGACAATCTCCCGTGGCACGGTCTGAACCGATGCAGACAAGGACGATATCGCGTTCCGTGCTAAAATGTTTCTCAAGAAGGTTTCGGAGAGATTTTGTAAAACGGATAAGAGCCTGTCGGTCATCAGGATTAAAATACTGTATCATAATCAATTCTGCCTTTCTGTTTTCATAAATTTTGATCTGGATGTGAAAACTCTTTTTACATCCGAGTGTTATAAAGAAAGTATTCTCATATTTTTTGTAAATTAACCAGATTCTGAGAAAAAATAAGAAAATTTGTCTTATGCATCCATATCGACAAAAACTGCAGAATAGTCATGGTATGATGGAGATAATATGAATAAACAGGAGGTTTTGATATGCAGTGGAATAAACCCAAAAGCGTGAGACAGATTGGAGATGCACCAGGGCGTGACAGAGTATATATTGAGGATTATGTAGTCCGTTTTGCACGGGAGCTGGCAGGCCGGGGGCGGGGGACAGAGAAGGCTGCCATGCTGCTGGGGAATACATTTTTGAACCATGGGGAAAAGATATATCAGATTTCTGGTATTGTAGAGATTCCTGGCTTTTCGGGACGGAGTGGCCCTCATCTTGAACAGGGAGTGTGGGACCGGATTTATACAGAAATAAAGGAAAATTTTACGGATCTGGAGATCGTCGGCTGGTTTTTCTCAAGCAGGGGCTTTACGGCGGGACAAGCACCACAGCTCCTGGAGATACATAAGCAGAATTTTCAGCATCGTGATAAGGTGCTTTATTTATATGAAGAAAATGACAGGGAAGATTCTTTCTTTTTATACCGGAATGGAAGATTTGAGAGACAGAAAGGACATTATGTCTATTATGAGAAGAATCCGGAGATGCTTGCTTATATAGAACGTGAGAGCAACCGACGGGTTCATATCGTGGAACAGGAAGATGACCGGGTGGTAAGGAATATCCGGGGCATCATGGAAGAGAAAGAACAAGTGAGGGAGAGGAGCCGGAAAAAGCAGAAACGGGAAAGCCGGCTTGGTTACAGTCTTGGCAGCATGGTGGCACTCATTGCCCTTGTGATCGGAGTAGCAACACTCAGAAACCAGAGCACACTGGATCAGGTTAAAAAGCAGGTGGAGCATCTCCAAGAGATGGCATTGGGTGTCCAGCAGGAAAATCAGACAACAGTGGAGACACTGGGTTCTGGTCTGGTAAAGGCGACCCCCACACCAGCTCCAGCCAGCACAGCCGCTGTTTCGGGGAATGCATCTGGCTGACCATGGATGGTGTTCGTTTTCTGCCCTTATGGATGGAAATTCATAAGGGCAGTTTTTTATCTTATAGGAAAGTTCGCCATGTGCGGAGCAAGAATCGCAAGGCGATTCTTGGAGGGCTGCGGTTCTCAGTCAGCCCTTTTTTATCACAGGAAATTCAAAGTTTTCCAATATTTTTGTCAGTGGATTCAGGGCCTGAAACTCCATCAGGATAGGACTCTGGCTGATATAGGAAGAAACCTTCCGGCACCATTCCAGTTCCTGCATGGCGCCAATGAGAAGGAGTGCTGTCCAGACCAGCAGAAGTCCCATCACAAGCCCAAGGACAGCCCCCCCCAGTTTATTTACTGTGTTGACTACAGGGATATGGTCAACGATCTTCAGAATTTTCGCCAATATGTGAAGGGCGATGGCTGTAATGGCCAGCGCAGTGAGAAAAGCGATGCCCTCCCTTGCCTGAAGCCCTGCCGGAAATACCGGAAGAAGCAGGGGGATCAGGACCAATGTTACTACTAAGAGGAGAACGATCCTCACAAGGGAATATACTTTTAAGACCAGTCCCCTGTATGCTCCCTGCAGTACACAGATCATAATGATGGCAAATGCTATGAGCTCCGTGATTCTTGCTTCCATATCTACCTCCTGGATAATGAGATCTTCTGTATCGTATCTTTTTTGATCAGGGTGTATATTCCGCTGCTTGCTGTAGGGAAAACTGCATCGATCTCCTGCTCAAATTCGTAAGCGAATTTTTCATGGCCATTGGTCCGCAGGATATAGCAACTGTGGCTCGACGAAAAAATAATCTCTTCACCATATAACTGCATATCACTGTATTTATATGAAATGGAACGCACTAGCTTTTCTTTTCCCCTGAGATCATATAAATGTAGGTCTTTTTGTTCGGAATCAGTGGTACCAGTTACCACCGCTATATAATTATCACTGTATGCCATGCTCTGGATCGGCTCCTTGAATGTCAGTTCAGCAGTGACTGCTGGCTGTTTCATATTGCTGAAAAGGGTAACTCCTTTTTCGTGGAAGACAGCAGCCTCATTATTTCCTGTAAATTCTATTTTCCCTATCATATTTTCACCAAAAGTTTTGCCTCCAACCAGTGTGTTGCGGTCTTGCCCCACTTCGGTAAAATTGTAGAAATTCACTTTGTTTTCGACAGTCTTTCCGTCACTGACCATATAAGACACAACTACACTGGAACCATCAGCAGAGATATCGAAATCAAGAGGGTAGCCTTCTTCATTTACATTGGTGGGGATTTCCACCAAAAGGATATTTGTGCTGTTATAAGGATCATAGACATTGAGCACATTGGAATCTGCATCCTGCAGGAGAACAGCAGCCATTCCCTGGTTTGAGATCTTTGCACGGACGATAGGAAGCGTCGTCTCGATCTTTGTACCTTCATCTTTTCCATTATAGACATAAAACTGCCTTCCTGTCACATCAGCGGCAATTATGTAAGTACCACAGATATCGATCTGGGGTTGTTTCATTTCAAAACCGCCGTTCTGAAGGCTTTTTCCTGTATTGTCAATCGTATTAATGCCACTACGGCTATATTTTAATATATTTCCATTATAATAGGAATAACTGACATTGTTACTATCACTGCGGCTTACTTCATTTTTTACCTGATAGTAATTATAACTGCGGTTATTGACATAATAGGAAACAATCATAAGAGTGCTGGTTCCGAGGACTATGATCAGGGAAACGATTAGGATCATTTTGCGGTTTTTCTGCAGGGAGGAAACCGTATCCTTATTTGTCTGTGAGTTGCTATATGTGTTGTACTGCAGTGCCAATCCGTACCATCTCCTTACTTTTGCGAAATTTTGTGTCGCCAGGCTAGCTCAACGGCGCCAATTTGAACCCGCCGTGGACGGCGTATTTTGGCGAACTACTGTGTTTTTCGTCCTTGTCTTGCGTCAGCAAGACTGCGTCCTCCAGCCTTGTATTTCGCCAAAATCCACCATCCACGGTCGGAGATTTCTAAACTGTTATTTTGCGAATGCGAAGGCAGTTGAATGAGCCGTAGCGTTGGCTACGGCGATTGAAACTAACGCACGCATTCACAAAATAGCAGTTATAGAAACGGGTTCAAATTGGCGCCGTTGAGCTAAATGATTATCCCAGCTGAAAGTGAATAGTAACAGTATATCATAAGAGAGAATTCTTTGGCAAGAATTTTGCTTGACAAACCAAAATCCGCACGCTATAATGATTTAGCATGCGTTTGTCGGGTCTATTGTGTCTATATGGATGCTTGGAAATGGGAAACGCACACAAATTTATATACAGGAGGTGAAAATTAATGCCAACTTTTAACCAATTAGTAAAGCAGGGAAGAAAATCAGTTGCTAAGAAGTCAAATTCTCCAGCACTGCAGTCATCCTACAACTCTCTGAAGAAGAAATCAGTCAATGCAAGTTCTCCTCAGAAACGTGGTGTATGTACTGTTGTTCGTACTGCTACACCGAAGAAGCCTAACTCAGCACTTCGCAAGATTGCCAGAGTTCGTCTTTCCAACGGTATTGAGGTAACAAGCTATATTCCAGGTGAAGGCCATAACCTTCAGGAGCATAGTGTTGTTATGATCCGTGGTGGGCGTGTGAAGGATCTTCCAGGTACCAGATACCACATTATCCGTGGTACATTGGATACAGCAGGTGTTGCTAACAGAAAGCAGGCCCGCTCCAAGTATGGTGCCAAGAGACCGAAAGCAGGAAAATAATGCTTACTGGTTAAAAAAGTACCGGATTAATTTTTGCATCTTTAGATATAAGAGTAATACTATGTATTCTTTCATAGAAAATGAGCAAGACTTAAACTGGTGCGGACACAAGTAGTGAGTACCTGTGAATTAATTTATTATTAAGGAGGGAAGTAACGTGCCACGTAAAGGACATATTCAGAAAAGAGACGTTCTGGCAGATCCAGTTTATAAGAGTAAGGTTGTTACCAAGCTGGTGAATAACATTATGCTGGATGGCAAAAAGGGCGTTGCCCAGAGAATCGTATACGGAGCATTCGAGACAGTTGCTGAAAAGACTGGCAAAGATGCCCTGGAAGTATTTGATGAGGCTTTGAACAATGTTATGCCTGAACTCGAAGTAAAGGCAAGACGTATCGGCGGTTCCACATATCAGGTTCCGATCGAGGTACGTCCGGACCGCAGACAGGCTCTGGCTCTTCGCTGGCTGGTTACATTTTCGCGTAACCGTGGTGAGAAGACCATGAAAGAGAGACTGGCAAATGAGATCATGGATGCTGCTAATAATACAGGTGCATCCGTAAAGAGAAAAGAAGATATGCACAAGATGGCAGAGTCGAATAAAGCGTTCGCTCATTACCGTTGGTGATTTTGTGCAGTTGATTTAAAAGGAGGAACTAGCCTTGGCTGGAAGAGAATATCCACTTGAGCGTACTAGGAATATTGGTATTATGGCTCATATTGATGCTGGTAAGACAACTCTGACAGAGCGTATTCTGTATTATACCGGTGTCAATTATAAAATTGGTGATACTCATGAAGGTACTGCTACCATGGACTGGATGGAGCAGGAGCAGGAGAGAGGTATTACGATCACTTCTGCCGCTACGACCTGTCACTGGACATTGGAGGATCACCACAAAGCAAAGGCGGGTGCGTTGGAGCATCGTATCAACATCATCGATACTCCGGGACACGTAGACTTTACAGTAGAAGTAGAGCGTTCCCTGCGTGTACTGGATGGAGCCGTTGGTGTATTTGATGCAAAGGCAGGTGTTGAGCCTCAGTCAGAGAATGTGTGGCGCCAGGCTGACACATACAACGTACCACGTATGGCATTCATCAATAAGATGGATAAGATGGGTGCAGACTTCTTCTATTCAGTACAGACGATCATTGACCGCTTGGGCAAGAATGCAATTCCGGTTCAGATCCCAATCGGAAAAGAAGACAGCTTCATCGGACTGATCGACCTGTTTGAGATGGAAGCTTATTATTACAAAGATGATAAAGGTGAAGATATTGAGATCACAGAGATTCCGGATGACCTGAAGGATCTTGCTGATGAATGGCACAACAATCTGGTAGAGAAGATCTGTGAGCTGGATGATGACCTGCTGGAACAGTATCTCGAAGGGGAAGAGCCATCTGTTGATGATCTGAAGAAGGCGCTCCGCAAGGGAACTATCGATTGTGAGGCAGTCCCTGTATACTGTGGATCCGCGTACAAAAATAAAGGTGTGCAGAAGATGCTGGACGGCGTTATTGAGTATATGCCGGCGCCAACAGATATTCCTGACATTACAGGAACGGATGAGGATGGTAATGAAGTTGTCCGTCACTCTTCGGATGATGAGCCATTCTCCGCTCTGGCATTTAAGATCATGACAGACCCATTTGTTGGAAAGCTTGCTTTCTTCCGTGTGTATTCTGGTACCGTGAACTCCGGTTCTTACGTGCTGAATGCCACAAAGGGAAAGAAAGAGCGTGTGGGACGTATCCTGCAGATGCATGCCAACAAACGTAGTGAGCTGGACAAAGTATATTCCGGTGATATCGCTGCAGCCGTAGGTTTTAAACTTACAACAACAGGTGATACCATCTGTGATGAGCAGCATCCGGTAATCCTTGAGTCCATGGAATTCCCAGAGCCGGTTATCGAGCTTGCTATCGAGCCTAAGACAAAGAATGACCAGGGCAAGATGGGCGAGGCGCTTTCCAAGCTGGCAGAGGAGGATCCTACTTTCCGTGCCCATACAAATCAGGAGACGGGCCAGACTATTATCGCAGGTATGGGTGAGCTGCATCTGGAAGTAATCGTTGACCGTCTGCTCCGTGAGTTCAATGTAGAGGCTAATGTAGGTGCACCTCAGGTTGCTTACAAAGAGACATTTACGAAGGAAGTGGAAGTGGATTCCAAGTATGCAAAGCAGTCCGGTGGACGTGGTCAGTATGGTCACTGCCGTGTTCGCTTTACACCGATCGATCCGAATGGAGAGGTGACATACGAATTCGAATCTACGGTAGTCGGTGGTGCGATTCCGAAAGAATATATCCCGGCTGTTGATAAAGGTATTCAGGACGCTTCCCAGTCCGGTATCCTTGCAGGATTCCCTGTGCTGGGTATTCATGCGAACTGTTATGACGGTTCTTACCATGAAGTCGATTCCAGTGAGATGGCATTCCAGATCTCTGGTTCTATGGCATTCAAAGAGGCAATGCAGAAGGGTGATGCCGTGTTGCTTGAGCCGATCATGAAAGTCGAAGTAACTATGCCAGAGGAATACATGGGTGATGTAATCGGAAGCCTGAATGCAAAACGTGGTCAGATCGAGGGTATGGATGATCTGGGCGGCGGCAAGATTGTAAGGGCATTTGTTCCGCTTGCCGAGATGTTTGGTTATTCCACAGAACTCCGTTCTGCTACTCAGGGACGTGGTAACTACTCCATGTTCTTTGAGAGATATGAGAAATGTCCAAAGAATGTTCAGGAGAAAGTACTGAGCGAGAAAAATGGACGCTGATAAGTAGTGAAACAGTAAAATGTATGTTTTATAAAAGAGGACTTGCTTTTTTAGCGGGATTCCCCTATAATAAGGCTATATATGGCAAAGATTTCTAAATTTATATTAAAAAATGTTAGGAGGACGTTTAGAAATGGCTAAGGAAAAGTATGTAAGAAGTAAACCGCATTGTAACATTGGTACGATTGGTCATGTCGATCATGGTAAGACAACTCTGACAGCCGCTATTACAAAGGTACTGTCTGAGAGAGTATCCGGAAACGAAGCTACTGATTTTGAGAATATTGATAAGGCTCCAGAAGAGAGAGAGCGTGGTATTACAATCTCTACTGCACACGTTGAGTATGAGACAGAGAACAGACACTATGCACACGTTGACTGCCCAGGACATGCTGACTACGTTAAGAACATGATCACTGGTGCTGCCCAGATGGATGGCGCAATCCTTGTTGTAGCTGCTACAGACGGTGTTATGGCTCAGACAAAAGAGCATATCCTTCTGTCCCGTCAGGTAGGCGTACCTTATATCGTTGTATTCCTGAACAAATGTGACATGGTAGATGACGAAGAGCTGATCGAGCTGGTAGAGATGGAAGTAACAGAGCAGCTGGAAGAATATGAGTTCACTGATTGTCCGATCATCAAAGGTTCCGCTCTTGGTGCCTTGGAAGATCCATCCAGCAAATGGGGCGACGCTATCATGGAACTGATGAGCACAATTGATGAGTATATCCCAGATCCACAGCGTGATACAGATAAGCCATTTGTAATGCCTGTAGAGGATGTATTCTCTATCACAGGCCGTGGTACAGTTGCTACCGGACGTGTAGAGGCTGGTACACTTCACCTGAATGATGAAGTTGAGATCGTTGGTATCAAAGAAGAAACAAAGAAGACTGTTGTAACTGGTATCGAGATGTTCCACAAAGAGCTGGATGAGGCTCAGGCTGGTGACAACGCTGGTGTGCTTCTTCGTGGTGTTCAGAAGACTGAGATCGAAAGAGGTCAGGTTCTTTCTAAGCCAGGTTCCCTTACCTGCCACACCAAGTTTACTGCTCAGGTATACGTTCTGACAAAGGATGAGGGTGGACGTCATACTCCATTCTTCAACAACTACCGTCCTCAGTTCTACTTCCGTACAACTGACGTAACAGGTGTTGTTCAGCTTCCAGAAGGTACAGAGATGTGCATGCCTGGTGATAACGTAGAGATGACCATCGAACTGATCCACCCAATCGCTATGGATCAGGGTCTTACATTCGCTATCCGTGAGGGTGGCAGGACTGTAGGTTCAGGTCGTGTGGCTACTATCATTGAGTAATCTGTGCGAAAGCAATGAGATAAGCGCATAAAAGGTGAATAATAATAGGGACTTTCAAGTAAACTTGGAAGTCCCTGTTTTATTGCCTTTGCGGGCATTCACCAAATGCCCGCGACCAAGGAAATGCGAAGAATTTTTGAGGTGCGCTTATCGGTCTTTCCGAGAAATCGGGAAGCTCTTTTTGAAACTTTGCAACAGTGAAAATATGTAAAGCGGTGCCATAAAAAAGAACTCCGATGAAATTTGGCACCGTTTTCATCGGAGTTTGTCTTTTTACCAACCTTACGCAAGGCAAAGTCAAATCGGATACTGAAATCCTTTTGAATAATGGAATATAGTGTGGTAGCACTAATTCCAGTAGCCTTTGCAATCTGACGGACATTTGTGTTCTTACTGTCAAGTATTTCTTTCAGTTTCTTTCCATCGCCCATAATGACCTCCTATTTATCATCATACCACATTCGTACAAGGACAAAATACAAATAATGTAATGGATTTCTAAAAGGGGAAAGGAGGAGAAACGTGTGGCAAACTACCGTTATATGATGAGTGCGGAAGATATAGCCAAAGAGTTAAATTGTTCAAAATCTCATGCCTACAAGATTGTAAAAGAACTGAACAACTTGCAGGACAGGAATATATTACAATGGCAGGACGTATTCCGAGGGCGTTTTGGGCAAAGAAAATGTAAGGTTATGAGTTATCAATAAGCTAAGAAAAGGAGCGTGATAGTATGGCTTATAGGGAGAAAGACACAAAAAAAGTGGTCGGTGCAATGGTTTGACACAACGGCAAAAGGAGAGAAGAAAAAGCGGAGAAAGAGGGAGTTTAAAACAAAAAGAGAAGCGTTGGAGTATGAGTATGGGCGTCAAAAGAAATTGAGCAGTAGCCGAAGCATGGATATGAAGTTGAGTGAATTTATGGAGGTCTATTTTGAGGATAAGCAGAATGAATTGAAAGACCGCACCATGAAGAATAAACGGTATATGATGGAGCAACACATTATTCCGTACTTTGGCGAACAGATGTTAAGTGAGATTACCGCTTCACAAATTATACAGTGGCAGAACGAAATGCAGACAAAGGGATTTTCGGAAAGCTATTTGAGAATGATACAAAATCAGTTGACCTGTATATTTACTCATGCGTCATGCATTTGTGATTTGCACACAAATGCATGACGCATGGGAAATTCTGATTCAAGAATTTTGGACTTTTGGACGGGCTGTAAGATTGGAGAATTATTGGCTTTGACAAAGGGCGATATAAGTTTTGAAAATAACCAAATCAGCATTACCAAAA
>CANRWA010000083.1 GCA_947643415.1 uncultured Clostridia bacterium
GGGGGGGGTGTGTTTCGTGCTAATCACACCGACCCCCTGAAACTTTTTGCAAAAAAAGAAAAAGAAAAAGATGGCTAACGACAACCATCTTTTCCCCGTTTCATGTTATAATATAATCAGCAAATAAGAAATCTATCCACATTTTTGGCCGATAACAAAAGATACGGATGGGGATGTGGATATAAATTTAAAGTCCCTATTCAGATATGGGAGCAAATTATGGGGGAAATGATGTTACATTATAAAAATTTGGAAGTATCCCGCTGTCCCTGGTGTGGGGAAATCTTAAAAGATTTAGAACCAGAAAAACATTCCAGATCATTGCGGATGATATGTTCTTTCTGTCACAAGGAGTCAAAGTATTATCAGACTTCCATTGAATCTCTGATAACAATTTTTACTGGTATACTGATAGGAGTACTGGTTGTTGGAACAAAAGGATTTGGAGAATTGAGATATACACTTCTTTTGCTGGCAGCTCCCTATTTCATATATCATTTAATGCATAGCAAGTCACTTCCCTTTCATCGTTACCCTAGAAAAAAATATCCGGAAAGATTTCTTGGCAGGGTTTCTATATTCTGGTATCCGACAGAAAAGGGCGGGATTGGATCCGCATATATAAGAATGATAAATAATATGATCTTACCTGTCTGTTTTGTGGATGAAAAGGGGAATCCGGTCAGTCAGACAGTGTGCATCCGGTTAAAAAAACGTTTCTGGTTTTTATGGAGAAATGTTGGTGTCAGTCTGGTTACAGATAATCTGTGGAAGCCAGACAGGAATGGAATATATCCATGGGAAAAGGCTGAGAAAATCATTATATATACGGGTGGAAATATTATTGGTGAAGGTAAGATCCAGAAAAGGGGGAATGAACCGTGATTTTTAAGGAGATTGATGCGGCACGTTGTCCCTGGTGCGGAGAGATATATTTTGAATCGGGGGAAACATGTGCGGATCGAACGATGAAACTTTGTGGAAATTGTAACAGGCGTATCATTCAAAGTTTCGCTTACAATAACAGAGAGTATATTATTATATTTATAATTGCCTTTATTCTGTTTCTGGCAAATGTTTTTATTCCTGTTCTCTATGATCATGTTGCTGGTATTTATCTGGCTCCCCCAGCAATATATTTTCTGATGAACCGGAGAAAGTTCCCATTATGGAGAGTTGGTGGGTTGAAAGAAGAGGAAATATTGGGATGTGCTGATATACATTGGTATTCAATAAAAAATGGAGGAATTGGGTTGCCCCGTTTGCGGTTGATTGATAATATGATCTTACCTGTCTGTTTTTTGGATGAACAGGGGATCCCGGTCAGTCAGACAGTGTGTGTCCGGCTTCATAAAAAATTTACTTTATTTTGGAAGAACACCAGAATTCAGTTGATTTCTGAGGACTTGTGGAAGCCAGATGATACAGGAAGAGATCCATGGGGAAAAGCCGTAAAATTTGTCATTTTTAACAAGGGCCAAAAAATAGGTGAGGGCAAATTAAAACATATAACGAAAGGTAAATAACCAATTCACATATAACCGGACCACACCATAACAAGTGTACCACACACCATCAGGAGCAGGCCGGTAAATGCCTTTGTAGTCAATTTTTCCTTAAATACAAAATACGAAAAGATGATAGATACAACGATGCTTAACTTATCAATAGGTACAACGATGCTGACAATGCCATTTTGGATCGCATAGTAATAGCACAGCCAGGAAGCGCCTGTGGTGATCCCGGACAGGAGGATGCAGATAAGTTCTTTTCTGTTCCGGGACAACGATTTCCAGTTTGAAGAGAGCTTATCCTTTTTTAATTTATAGGAAATTCCGTTATGTGCGGAGCAAGAATCGCTATAGCGAATAAATTCGCTTTGCGATTCTTGGAGGGCTGCGGTTCTCAGCCAGCCCTTTTTTGCAAAAACGATAAGCCATGCCATAATGAGGACAACGCATGTACGGATCGCAGTGGCAAGATTGGACTCCACCCCTTCAATGCCAATCTTGGCAAGTATGGAAGTGAGGGCGGCAAATAGAGCCGATAAAATAGCATAGATGATCCATCGACTGTCTTTCACTTTTTGAGTGGAAGCTTTCTTTTCGATCATCAGAAAAATTCCGGCGGTAAGGATGGCAGCACCAGTGAGCTGGACTGCCAGATGCCTGGTTTCATGAAAGAAAAATATTGAAAATAACACAACCAGAACGGTGCTGGATTTGTCGATGGGGACGACTTTATTTACATCACCTGTCACCAATGCCTTAAAGTAACACAGCCAGGAGGCGCCTGTGGCGAGCCCGGAGAGGATCAGAAAGAGAAATGACCGTGTCTCTATCGCAGCGATGGTATCCACAGATCCGGCGGTGAAAGCCATGATCCAGGAAAAGAACAGTACAACGATGGTGCGCAGTGCTGTGGCGATATCAGAGTCGGTTTTCCTGATTCCACTTTTGGCAAGTATGGCAGTGATACCGGCAAAAAAAGAAGAAAGTAAGGCTGCAATGATCCACATAGGTATTTCCCCTTTAAATTATAAACCAGTTTTTTCTATATTTTCTAAAATGTCCATAACAGCAGGAAGACATTTCACTCTTTTTAATTTTATTTTTCCTTTGGTGCAGAAGTCTTCCAGATAGCTTTTTATAATATCATTACTTACCCGGACCTCTTTTGGTTTTCCTATATTGAAGATAATGGAGGCGAGCAGGTTCAGAAGGGCTTCGCTTTCTTGATCCTGTGGATGGATCAAATCCATATTTAGGACCAGACCGGAATCTGCATCGGCAACTACACCTAATTTGGCACATATTGTCCGGTCAGACCGGTCATCTTCAAAAGTAACAGCAGAATATTCGACCGATACTTCAAGGCAGCAGGACGCAAGAGGAAGAGAGGCCAGTTCTTCTACAGGGGCATCATCAGTCAGTTCTAATTGCGGCAGGCAAAAAGAAGTAAAGGGCAGCGGCATTTCTTTACCAGCCCATTTGCCTTTTTTATCATCATAAGAGAAAGAAAACATATTCGCATTTTCAAAGTCGACAGAAAATTTGTGATCTCTGTAATAGATCAGTGCTTCTTCCAACGAGGTAAGATACATTGTCATGCGGGTTACTTCGTTACTGTTCATATTTTCCGGATAATAACCGGCTTTATGGGATACAAAATATAGCCATTGATTCTTTCCACGGTATTTATATCCCAGGGATTTCACTATATTCCACTGTTCCTTGCTCAGTTCATCTCGGTTGCCCCAATAACAGGTCAGGTTGTTCTGGCTGAATAGGGCATATTTTTCTGACAGATTTAATGATTTCTGGTTGAGTATCATCATAAAATCATTTAATCCTTCATTTTCTTCATAGAAGCTGACCCCATAACATTCTCCATTATGTCCAAGTATACTGGCATAGGCAGTTTTCCCATCCTTTTCCAGGGAAAAGAGATCCAGGTCATAAAAGTCTTCCCATGGTTTCATCTCGCCAATCTTTGTTGCGGTCGCATACAGGGCCTGCCATTCTTCCAAAGAGGCTTCCTCCTCTATAATGGTGGTCACCTGGCTGGCAGAGAAATGCAGCTCTTTTAACTCCATATTGACACTGTCCATATCATAGCGCTGGTCTTCTGGATCGCCTGCCCAGTCACGCATATCCTCATATTCCGGATCCTCTGGGTTTTGTAAGGTCTCAAGCAGATCATAGTAGCCGAAGATGCCGCCACAGTCTTCATAGGGAGTATCACCCTTATATTTAACCACCATAGGGTAATCATATTCATAATCAGGAATAATTTCCTCAATGGTTACCCGGTGCTGCCAGTCATCTCCGAAATCATAGGTGTAGGTAAACCATTTCTCACTTTCCATAAATGGGGCAATAAGTGTCTCGGAGGCTTCCAGGTATTCATAATTGCCATATCCAAAAGCGTCGGATTCATCCTCAATCCGTACCCTAAGACGGTCAAATTCAAAAGAACTCAGATGATATCCATCCCATCCCATAACGATATTCAGTACATGGGTGAGATCAGAGAAGGTAAGGCCTTCTGGTATGATACAGCGACGCCAGATAGGCGGGTGGGAATTTTCTATTGTTATTTTTAGCTTGAATGCTTTCATGTGTAATTTCCTTCCATATGTGATAGTTATATTATAATCGACCGTAAAGCAAAAATAAAGGTAAAATCATATTACAGGTTAAGTTTTCTGCCATTTTTGACGAAATATAACTTAGCTAAGGATAGCGGCTGTTTTCAATGGATTGGTAATGAGGTTGAAGATGGCCGTTTTACTTTTGTGATTCTTGGAGCGATATCGTTTTCAGCTGGTAGGAATTGGAGGAGAGAGTATGGGCATAGCAGGAGCGATGAGAAATTTTGATCCTAATATGGGAATGGAAGAGTTTTTTTACTCATATAAGGAAGGTAAGAAACAGAGTGGACAGGGAGTGGAGGAAGAAGAGAACCTGAGGGATGTTTTTTCAGCCCTGGTTCAGGGTCAGAGGGAGGAACTGGAGGAGCGGATCCGGAATGGGACATCTGAACCGAGTCATCAGATCGGGGCAAATTCGTTTACCGAACGGGAATGGACGAAACTCATCAGAAGTGTGGATGCTGTACAGGAGGCAATGAGAGAGGCAGCAGAGCGGGAGAGAGAACTGCAGAAGAAAGCAGAGCAGGCAGAGGAAGCAGAAAAAGCGAAAGTGTGTATCATCGTTTATGACAGTGACGGAATTCGCTGCATTGAGACGGAATCGGGAATATGCCGCTGGTTTATCAAGTTTACGGATGATACACAATATTCTAAGGTGCAGGAAATCATGCAGGGGGTTGAAGCGGGCGCAGAACCTGCTCCTGTTTTAAATGAAAGTTTCTGGCAGACATGGCTTAATTGATATGTGTTTTCCTGTAGTTTCGGGGAGACATCTTCTTATATTTCTTGAAACTGCGGGAAAAATGTTCTGTATTATCGTAGCCGCATAACCGGGAGATCTCACTGATGGAATGATCTGTATGTTCCAGAAGATGGGCGGCCTGCTCAATGCGGGCGTGGATAATGTCTTTGTGGATGGAATTGCCGAAGAAATCTTTGTAAAGATGCTGGAAATAGGAGATGCTTAAATTCATCTTTTCTGCGATTTCTCCTATATTTTCCGGACAGTACTGGCGGTTCATGATCTTATGGCGCAGGTCGGTAAAGGCAGCTCGGTAGTTATTCATTTTGACACTGTATTCATTTGAAAAATGATAGAGTTCTGCAAATTTATGAAAGAGGGCATCTGCCCTTTGTGCCATCACTTTTTCATGTTCTTCCCCATTACTAA
Source organism: uncultured Clostridia bacterium (assembly GCA_947643415.1). Taxonomy (GTDB): domain Bacteria; phylum Bacillota; class Clostridia; order Lachnospirales; family Lachnospiraceae; genus Eubacterium_F. The sequence continues at coordinate 5,325 of CANRWA010000083.1, forward strand.
AATACTCTATTAAAAGCGATGATGTCATCTCTATGATTTCGGCGTTGTTATGGAGAGTGAGAGGGGTATTCATTGGAATTCCCAGTTTCTCAAAATACTGGTCATATTTATCAAAATCAAAGTGAATCCAGTCATTGATAAAGTGGGCGTCCCATTTCCGGTAGATCTGGGGCGTTCCTTTTTCATATATAAGATAGGTCTCGGCAGGCAGCCAGTTATATGTTCCATCCAGGCATACCTCTGTCGGGCATCTGAGATAAAGGAAAAGATAGTCTCCGGATCCTTCCGGACGATTTGCCTCATATCCGCCTACATTGACAAACTGATAACCCATATCAACTATTTTTATCATCTTTTTACTCCCCCTAAACGGCGTGATTTCAAATGATTTCATAAAGTATCGTAACATAAAAAGCAGGAAATGACAAGTTTATCGCAGTACATATCATAGACTTTCTGACCAGCCCAATATACAATATAATTATTCAAAGATCCAGGGTACCCCTAATATGCCCGAAGGCGCCATCGGGCTGAGATAAAGGAGGAATTTATCGTGATAAGAAAATGGAGAAAACCGCTGTCACTCATGTTGGTGGCTGCCATGGTCGTTATCCCTATATCTGCGCCTAAGGCGCAGGCAGCGAAGAAAAAAGGAGTTTCTCTCAGCAAAACTTCGCTTCAGGTGAGAGTGAAGAAAAGCAAGAGAGTGAAGATCAAAAATTTTTCTGGGCGGAAGATCAGGAGCGTTAAATGGAATGTCACCAAGGGTTCATCCGTGGTAAAGCTTTCTAAGAAAAGTAAATCGGGTGTAACGATTAAAGGAAAGAAAAAAGGAACAGCAACAGTAAGGGCAAAGATCAAAGCTGGTTCAAAGGTATATACAAAGAAGCTGAAGGTTTCTGTCACAAAACCAGTCACAAAAAGCACGATGAAACTGAGCAGCACGAAACTAAGTATCAAAAACGGAGAAAGCCAGATGATTAAGATACAGAATACTACAGGCCTGAAGATCAAGAGTGTTAACTGGACTGTGACTACAGGAAGTGATGTTGTGAGCTTGTCTGGCAAGTCAAAGAAGGCAGTGACTGTAAAAGCAGTAAAGCAGGGAACGGCTGTTGTGCAGGCGAAGATCAAGACAGCAGAGGGAACCACTTCCAGGACAGCAAGTGTTACTGTTGCGGCAGCAGGGACAGCTCCTGGTGGAAGCACCACTGATCCGGGAGTATCCACCCAGGCAGAGGAGATTCTGTATTACAATATGACCTGCAGCTCCGATGGAAAGAAGCTGCTTGACCAGTCCGGCAAGGGGAATGATGCAGAACTGGTGGGAGTTAGTTCTAGTATCCAGGAGAACCAGTCCCTGCTGTTGGAAAATAACGGATATATCAGGCTGCCGGAGAAAGTATTTGCGGGGAAGGATACCTTTACGATTTCAGTCTGGTTGAAAAACTATAGTTTTAAAAAGAATACCAGTGCCATGTTTGTAGGAACAAAAGAAAAACTTCCGGTATCTTACTGGCTTTTAAATCCAAGTAATCTCGATGGCCATATGAAGTCGGTTATCACGAATTCAGAAAATGCCAGTGCGCCATGGAGCACAGAAATGGGTATCAGTGCATCAGAAAGTCCGGCAGTGAATGGAGTGGATGGGCCAATTACGGAGGCAGGATGGAATCATTATGTGACAGTGATCACGCCAGACAGTATTACCGGATATCTGAATGGTACAAAGGTTGGTTCAGCCAAAATAAATAAGAAAATTAGTGACTTTGGAAATGATATTGTTTCCTATATTGGCAAATCGTCCTATGAAGATCCGACATGGATGGGATTTGTCCGGGATGTCAGGGTGTACGACAAGGTTAAGACAGATGCTGAGATCGCAAAATTGTATGCAGACACTCAAGTGAAGGATGTAAAAGCAAAGGGCACCAGATCGGATGTCTTTATCAAAAACCGGGCAGATCCTTATATTACCAGAGGCGTTGGGGAAGGTGGAAAACAGTACTATTATTTCACAGCATCATTCCCTATGGATGGTGAAAATGATGTAGATGGATATGACAGGGTTGTATTGAGAAGATCGGAGACATTGGACGGACTGAAAGATGCAGAAGAGAAGGTAATATGGAAGCCAACGGCAGATAATAAGTCCCACCGTTTTATCTGGGCACCGGAGATGCATTATATTGGCGGAAAATGGTATATGTATTATGCTGGGAGCGGTGATGTGAACAACCGCTGGGATATCAACTGCTGTGTACTGCAGTGTACCGGACAGGATCCCTATAATGATTCCTGGACAGAGATAGGTAAATTCCAGGCAGCTTCCGGAGATAATTTTTCCTTTAGCAGATTTTCATTGGATATGACTTATTTTGAGTGCAATGGAAAGCACTATGTGATATGGGCACAGCAGGGTCCGGCGTCCAACCTGTATATGGCACAGATCAATCCACAAGAACCATGGAAGACGACTACACAGCCAGTCTGCCTCACCAGGCCGGAGTATTACTGGGAGTGTGCAACCTTTGCCGTGAATGAGGGGCCCTCTGTGGTGCAGCATGACGGCAGGGTAATCATTGCTTACTCAGCTTCAGGAACAGGACCAGAGTACTGTATCGGATATCTGTATGCAGATGCCACAGCAGATCTGATGAATGTGGCTTCATGGACGAAGCAGACAACACCTGCCCTTACTTCTGAAGATCTTGTGGATGAATATGGTCCAGGGCACAATTCTTTTACAAAGGATGAGAATGGAAATGATATCTTTGTCTATCATTCCAGGGGAAGGGACTGCTATGAAAATAAATGCGGCCGTGCTAGGGGGGATTCACTTTATGATCCATGCCGGAGTGCAAGGATCCGTAAGGTCGTATGGGGAGATAATGGACTTCCGATACTTAATCAGTAATGAATGAAACCAGATAAGGAAAAAACTCAAAAATTGCGTTTAAGACAGCGGATACAAATATGTGGAATGAATAACATAAGGACCTGTGCGAGGGAGATTGTAATCGAAGAACTCATATATACCTAAATAGCATGAAAGAGTGGCGATAGAAAAATCTTGTCGCCACTCTTTCATGCTATTTATTTTTCTCTCTTTCGGAAATTTTGAAAAATAAGTCTAAATTTCGCTGTGATAGAAATAATTAACAATCACAGGCGGAGCGTTAAAAGGGCGGCTTATACTGTCATCATTCGTCACATAGTCAAGACCGATTTCAGCAGCATACTCCTTTAGTTCTGTGTCGAGAGCTTCCCAATAACTGTGGCTGCCTCGGTGATAGATATCCTGATACAGCGGCAGGACAGCAGGATATTTCTCTTTGATATAGTCTATAATGACTGCCTTGTAATTTCCACGCAGTTTTAGGTTTTCAAGCCATATTAAATTGCATTGGTTTTTCGCCCGTTCAATTTACCGCTTGTGGGCAGAGTGGTATAAGTTGCTCTTTTATATTCTTGCAGATAGCGTCTGTGTCGCTGTGCCCAGATGCCGATGGGCTATTCCACAAAAGAGATTACCCCGCTTGTGGGATTGACAACGGGTGCTATCTATGCAAGAATAGACCACTTGCGGAAAAAGCTGCGGAAGATTTTATAAGCATCTAATATTTTCTGTTTTCTTATGGAGTATTGGGTGAGGGATAAAATTCCCTTGCCCAATTTTCAAAATAAGTGAATAAAATTCCCGTCCACAGGGAATACTCAAAAAGTTTGCCCAAATTCCTGACATGGGTACAGCCTCTATGGTATTCTAAAATACCCGTGAGGGAATTGGAAGATTGAAAATGAAATGGCACATAGATGGAAGAATCGAATGTCAGCCAATGGACAAGGCTGACTGCCGCCGAAAATATACTGCCCTTTTTGGTTGGCGATACCCCAAGTGCTGGCACTGCGGTGCGGAGATCGGGGTAGTAAAACTGAATAGCGAACGATGGACCCGCTCCGGGCCGGAAGGCTGGGAGCGGACCAGAGATACAGCCACGGCAATACGGCAATCCCGTAAGGAATGTATACGGGACAAGGAAACGGATGGCTAAACCGGGACAGGGGTCCACCCGTTTGCCTGAGCATGATGCACGGTGGGGCGATTTCATTTCTAAAAAGCGGTCAAGCTACCACGATACCGCCCGAAAGATGGCGGAGACGACACCACGCCTGGTAAGCGGCACATTCATCCTTGATTCCAGACGTGAGGGAGACAATCTAGGACGGAAGGAGAGGTACCATTGCTACTCCCTGGATGCGGCAGAGTTTGAGGGGGAGGACATGACGGACAGCGAAACGCCGGAAACAGCCTTGATGGGGCAGTTTGACAGGGAGCATATTGTGGAGGCGCTTGGCAGCCTGTGTATCCTGTTTGTCCGTGGGGAAGAACCCCTCCGGGACAAAAAATGGATCCCATAAGGAGAAAAGTGGTGAAGGAATTAAAACAGGAAAATGTGGAAGATGAAGTGATAAAGAGCATCATCCATCCCCTGCTTAGTGAAGAGCAGATGTTCCGAAAAAAATATGCTTACCAGGATATGAATACCATTGGGGGAACAATAGCATTGGTCAGGATGTTGATATTCATTTCTCTCTCCTGTCGGGGCAGGAGAGAGTTTAGCTGCATTGCTACTTGATTAGTTCTAGTTTATCTAAGTCATATAAGTTAAATAAAATTTCAACCCCATCATATTTATATCTTACTCCAGTACCATATATTTTATCTGTTTCCATTGTTTCTGGAATATCGTTAATAGTATAGGATGAAACCATTCCGGACAAACTATCATTTGAGGAGGGTCCGGTAATGTGAATAGTTTTTCCAAAATAATAAAAGGATACACCATAATTTTTTTCAATGTCTTTGGCAGCCATCCATTGTGATGTTACTGTTATCTTACAATTATGTTTGTAAATATATTTACTATCTTCAAAGCTTGCAGTAATTGTTGCGCTTCCTGCAGATTTTGCAGTTACTAATCCTGATGAGGAAACCGTTGCAATATTTTTGTTAGAGGATTCCCATTTGATTTTTTTCTTAGTGCCTTTTATTTTTAAGGCAAAAGTTTTTCCCTCATATAAAGTCTTTTTAGCTGCATTTATTGAAGTAATAGTAAAATCCTTAGAATTTCTAGTGGAAGGATCTGATGAATCATCATATACATATACAATTCGTTCACCTGTAATTACAGATATCTTTACTTTATATTTTTTCTTTCCGAGAGCTGCAGTTATTTTGCAGATTCCACCTTTTTTTCCTTTTACAACACCTTTTTTTGAAACCGTTGCAATTTTTTTGTTAGATGTTTTCCATTTAATTTTTTTACTCTTTTTGTGACCTTTAACATATAGTTGTAGTTTTTCACCTTTTAGAATTTTGTATGTAGTAGTAACCTTAAAGGTAATTTGCTTGGTTGCCGCTTTGCCTTGGACGGAAGAAGCAAAGAAGAGAAATAGTAGTATTACTATAGAAAATTGTATTTTTTTCATTTTGAGCATCTCCTTTATTATAGAATTTTTAAATTTATAATATATTCCCCATTGTTATAAAATCACATCAGATTGCACTAACATTCTATCAGTTCATACTCATCTGTGCCAAGGCCAATTTTCTTTGCATGTGCCAGGCAGGATTTCCATTCGGTATCCGGATGTGTCATATAGAAATGGTCATGGTTTTCTTTGTTGCCGTGCTTTTCAAGATTTTCGCCCAAGACGCTTTCCTGTACCGGTGTCATTTTGTTACACAGGTCTGCGCATGCCTGATCCAGTGCCACGGGATCAAAGGACGCCAGCATGCCTACATTAGGGATGATGGGGATATCATTTTCGGCATGGCAGTCACAGTTTGGTGATACATCACAGATCAGGGAGATGTGGAAACAGGGGCGGTCTTTACACACGGCAAGGCTGTATTCGGCCATCTTATAATTCAACATAGCGATGGAATCGCTGAAAGGTGCTTTAATCGTATCTTTTGGGCAGACAGCGAGACAGCGTCCGCAGCCTACACATTTATCCTGGTCAATGGTAGCCTTGCCATTCTCAATAATAGGAGCTCCATGGGCACAGATGCGGCTGCAGGCACCGCAGCCAATACATTTATTGCCTACTTTTGGCTTTCCGTCACAGTGTTGTTCCATCTTTCCTGCACGGGAACCGCACCCCATCCCTATATTTTTCAAAGCACCACCGAAACCAGCCATCTCATGTCCCTTAAAATGAGTGAGTGAAATGAAAATATCTGCGTCCATGATGGCATGTCCGATCTTTGCTTCTTCGACATATTCTCCATGTACGGGGACAATGGTTTCATCTGTCCCTTTTAATCCGTCTCCGATCAATACATGACAGCCTGTCTGATAAGGGGAAAAACCATTCAGATACGCGGTTTCCAGATGGTCTAGGGCGTTTTTACGGCTTCCTACATACAGGGTATTACAGTCTGTCAGAAAAGGCCTGCCACCCAGTTCTTTGACATAATCAGCTACTACTTTGGCATAATTGGGGCGCAGGAACGCCAGATTGCCATATTCTCCAAAATGTATCTTAATAGCAGTATATTTGTCCGTGAAATCAATACTCTCAAAGCCGGCTGTCTTCATCAGACGGTGCAGTTTTTTCAAAAGGTTCTCTTTTTCCGATGCTTTAAAATCAGTGAAATATACTTTTGACTTTTCCATAGATTCTCTCCCCCAAGTTTTTTCTTTAATTATAGGTATTTTCTGTGGTTAAGTCAAGATAGCAGGCATGGCTTGTGATACTTTCTTAATTGTGTTAAACTAGTACAACGAATATTAAGTAATTGGCAGTTTGACTTGCCTGTTTTTCCGATAGCACGACTCCCCAAGCCTCGACGTAGCCACCGCTACGCCTGCGTTTGTGAAGCCGCACTCTCAGAAAAACATTCTGCGTCAAACTATCCAAAACTTAATTTTCGTTGTACTAGATAAGCAGGAATAAGTATTTTCAGTAGAAAGGAATGGATGCAGGATGAATGATATACTTCAATTTGAACAGGTAACATTAGGAGAAGGAAAGGCAGTAGAAGAATTATCTGCCCTGGCTTCTGCCATTGTAAAGGAGCATTATGATCCGATCCTTGGGGCGGAGCAGAATGATTATATGATACAAAAATTCCAGTCGGTGGCAGCCATAGAGGAACAGTTGGGAAATGGATATCAGTATTATTTTGTATGCCTGGAACCAGACAGGCATATTGGATTTATGGGAATGTATCAGAGAGGTTCTGAGTGGTATATCAGCAAATTATATCTGTACAGGGATTTCAGGGGAAGAGGATATGCGAGGCAGATGCTGGATTTTGCCATTTCGCTGGCAAAGAAAGCGGGGAGCGAGATCATTACATTAAATGTAAATAAATACAATAATGCAGTTGCCATTTATGAGAAACTTGGTTTTGAGCGGATACGGGATGAGGTAAATGAGATCGGACATGGTTATGTAATGGATGATTATGTATATGCCCTTTCTCTCAGGGATGAGTTAAAATGGGCGGTTCTGGGAACGGGTGTCATTGCGAACGAGATGGCGGCAGCTCTGCAGAAGATGGGGAAGGGATTATATGCCGTGGGAAACCGGACCCATGAAAAGGCAGTGGCATTTGCAGAGAAGTATCATGTTCAGAAGGTGTATGGACAGATCGATGAGATGTTTACAGATCCGGAAGTGGATATTATTTATATCACTACACCCCATAACACACATTATGAGTTTATGAAGAAAGCACTGGAACATGGGAAACATATTCTTGTGGAAAAATCCATCACGCTGAACAGCCGGGAACTGGATGAGATGACCGCACTGGCAAGAGAGAGGAATCTTGTGCTTGCTGAGGCAATGACGGTCTGGCATATGCCGGTTTATAAGAAATTGTGGAAGATGGTGGCTGAGGGAAAGCTTGGTAAGGTGCAGATGATCACCCTGAATTTTGGAAGCTTTAAGGAATATGATATGAAGAATAGATTTTTCAATATGGATCTGGCAGGTGGGGCACTGCTGGATATCGGCGTTTATGCGCTGAGTATTGTCCGTAGCTTTATGTCGGAAGCACCTGACCAGATACTGAGCCAGATGAAGCCATCTCCTGCCGGATCGGATGAACAGGCGTCCATCCTTCTTATGAATCCGGCTGGAGAGATGGCGGCGGTTTCGCTGACGATGCATTCCAAACAGCCAAAAAGGGCAATGATCAGTTGCGAGAAGGGTTATATCGAGATTATGGAATATCCAAGGGCAGACCGGGCTGTGATCGTGGATGCCGAGACTGGAAAGAGCCAGGAGATCATGGCTGGCAGCACAGAGGATGCACTTTTTTATGAGATGAAAGACATGGAGAGGGCTGTGCGGTATGGTAAGACAGAGGAGATGCAGCTTTCCTATACAAAAGATGTAATGGACATAATGACAGGGCTTCGGAAGGAATGGGGTTTGAGATATCCAGAAGAAAGATGGGATTCGTGACATTTCAGACCGGATTTGTTACATTGAAAAGAAAATCAGATTTTTGGCACCGATATAATAAACAGGGGTGAACGTGTGTGCATATTGCGATTTGTGATGATGAAGAACAGATACAAAAGCAGATCCGGGAGTTAGTAATAAAACAGATGCCAGATTGTGTAACAGAGGTTTTTGCATCCGGTGAAGAACTTCTGGAAAGCCAGGTTCTTTATGATATTCTTTTTCTGGATATCCAGATGGAGGGCATGGATGGGATTGAGACGGCAAAGGAGATCCGGAAAAGGGATAAAGAATCTGTATTGATCTTTATAACAGGGATCCGGGAGTATGTATTTGAGGCATTTGATGTATCTGCTTTTCATTACCTGGTGAAACCCATTTCAGAAAAGAGGTTCGCAGATGTATTTAAGCGGGCGGCAGATCATGTGAAGCGGCGGGATCAGGCGCAGGCAAAGAGGCTTCTCATCCGGAGCAGAAAACGGAAAATGACCATATTTACAAAGGATATCTATTACATTGAGAGTCAGCGCAGAAAGGTTGGCATCCATACTGTGAAAGAAGTCATAGAGATCTATGCTACGATGAATGAACTGGAAGAACAGGTGGGAGATTCTTTCTTCCGATGCCATAGGGGATACATCGTAAATATGGCATATATCGCAGAATATGGGAGTGACTTTATACAACTCTGTACGGGTGAGGATATCTATTTGTCTAAAGAAAAGTACCCTGATTTTGTGAAGGCATATATGCACTATCTGCGGAAGGGAGGAGTATCCTGTGTATGATCTGTTCAGTTTTCTAACGCAGGTGCTTCTCATTCTCTTTCAGGGGTACTATCTGCAGTGGTTCTATGGAGAGTTTATGAGGACGCGGTTTCACAGATATAGAAAGAGCAATTTTATCATTATGCTGATCTGGATCTCTGAGCGTGCCATTATGACATTTTTATGGAAAACAGGATACAGCAATATGGTCCTGCAGGTAAAATGGATTATTACGGTTGCGCTGCTGGTTCTTGTGACAATATTGCTCTATAAGGCGGGTGGCAGGCTGAAACTGTATTTATCTGTTACTTTCTTTGCCATCAGTGAGATCAGTTTTCTTCTTGGACACATGACGATGGAACTTGGACAGGTCATCTTTCCTTTCTGGAACTGGTGTTTTATGAAAGGATATCTTTCTTCTGCAGATGCCTATATGATTTGCAT
>CANRWA010000084.1 GCA_947643415.1 uncultured Clostridia bacterium
AAAACGGAGCCGTTGCTCCGGCAGATTATTCATCTACTTTTGCAACAGCCCCTTCAACTACACATAAATCACAAACTATTCCCAAATGTATCACAAAAAAGGATGGTATTCTTTAAGTACACTCAAAGAAAGGATGGTGTTTATTTCAATGAACTCAAAGAAATTACTTGCGTTAGCCCTTGGCGGAGTGCTGCTTGTAGGGAGTTTAGCCGGATGCAGTACGCCAGCAGCATCCCAGAGCGGCGGTATTCTTTCACTCGGTACGATTTCCCCCCAAACCTCAAATGCGTCTGGCCCGACCCTTTTTGAAACTACCGAAGATGGAGGGGCAGACAAGGATGTCTCCTACGAGGAACAATTTAAGCCCTATGAGCAGTTTGGCCTGACGTACGATGCCATCAAAAACGAACTGCAATATAACGGCAAAATAGTACGGTGGTTCGAGGACTACTATACCGTGGAGAACGGAGCGCAGGCTGGCAACAACTTTTTCAACGAAAATGGCGTGGTTGATGTATATGCCGTCCGTGACCTCAACAACATTGTCCGCTCCGAAGATGGCTCTTTCGACCCCAGCGGAAAGCTGATCGGTGTAAAGGAGTTTTCGGCGGAAGAATTTGCCGCCCGTGACATTGAGGCAATCAAAAATCCTCCTCCAGTCGTTGCCCTAGCCGGCGATCCGCCCTCTGCAAAGGAGCTTGAAGATATGGCCAAGGAATATGAGTCGTTTGGTATCACTTATGACTTCAAGAGTGACCAGTGGTATTTCTACGGTGAAAAAGTGCGGTACTTTCAGGATGTGCTGACTTCCAACGGCGAAGGCCTGACCAGCGGCAAGTTCAACGGCGAAATTCGGAGTTCGTGGAACGCAAACGGGTCAATCGACATCTATACGGTTCGTGATTTTGCAAATTTGAACACTTCCGGGTATGGAACGTTGACAGCCGTTGAGAAATTTAGCCAAGCAGAATTTGACGAACACACGCAATAGGAAATCCAGTCCAGCTCTGGCTTTTGTACAGCGGAGCATTATCACGCCCAAAACGGCGGCTTTTGAGAAATCGAAAGCCGCTGTTCTTTGATACTGGTGTAAGCAAGAAAAGAGAATCCTTTTTCGTAAATCTGCCCGTCCGCGCTATGGCCTGCAGGACAGATTTTGCTTGTTGGGAATGGATCCAGCGTCATCGAAGTTGCAGGTTTCCCCGCTTTTTCAAGCAAATTTATTTGGGTATGATTAGTACGACTTTGAATCCACCGTATTCACTATGGTCTATTAAAATTTTTCCATTATGCCCTTTGATAATCTGTTTCACAATAAGCAATCCCAAACCATGCCGCTGTTCGGTAGTATTCGTATCACAAATCATATAATGCTGTGCATTGTTTAGTCTGTCAATCTGTTCGTCGGACGCTCCTTTCCCGTTATCTTCAATGCAAATCTTACAGGTATTGTTATCATCATCAATGGATGCATAAATCACACACCCGTTTTCATTGTGGTTTATGCTATTCTGTATAAGGTTTGATATTGCACGTTTCAGTAAATCCTTATCAGCGTTAATGTAACAGGCAGACAGGGTATCCGCAGTTTTCCATTCAATCGGAAATTTATCATCAATATTGGTGTTCATAAATTCCACAATAACCTGCCGAACAATAGATATTGCATTTTCCCGTTTCATTGTTAGCGGCTGCATATCATATTCGAGCTTGGAAGCGAGATTAAGGTCGTTAATCAAATCTTTCATTCGACTACTTTGCCTTATAATGACAGCTGCTTTTTTACGCTCAATTTCTGACAGATTTTTTGAATTTTCCAACTGTCCGGCATACCCCATAATCATTGACAACGGTGTTCTGACATCATGGGAAACGCCCGCGATCCAGTTTGCCCTTGCAGTTTCTTTTTTTCGTAACTGTTCAGCCTGCATTTGTAATATTTTAGATGTTTTATTGATTTTTTCAGCTAATTCAGCAAACACACCCTTTTCTTTAATACAAACAGGACTGCCGTTTGACAAATTTTGTATTCCATTTGTTATCGGTCTAATGGAACGCAACAATTTAGAATCAACCACAACATAAATAAGGAAAATTAAGACAATATTGATAATCAAAAAAATAATTGTGTTTTTGGGCAAATTAGCAATAAAGTTATAGTCCCAACTTGCCCTTGTATGCTTCCAAAATCTTTCTTTTGGAAAGCCTAATACCAATAATCCGTTTTGCGCTTCTCCCGTAAAAGTAGGGTATCCATCTACATAGCCTCGCGTCAGCTCCGCTATATTTGATAATGTATATTGCATAGGAATATTGTTAGGCAAATTATCTGTCCGCCATACAACTTGCCGTGTATCATTGTCAATAAGGATAGCCCAGGCATTTTCTTCTTTTAGTTCAGCCATTACATTATCAGATATGGAATAACCGCCATCTGTTAATTGCAATGCGGCGGCGGCATGATCCGCCATATCCCACGGGGAAAATGTTGACGCATTTCTTACAAAGACTATCGCAAAAAAAATAATATTCAAAATGACTAGAAATACTGTGCTCAACGCCATTATTCCCACAAAGCGGCGTATTAGTTTTGGAATACTTTTCATGCTATTTCCCCTCTACAATTAACTTATAACCTAATCCCTTGACTGTAACCAACGAAATGGGGTGTGAAGGATTTTGTTCTATTTTTTCTCTGATACGGCGTATATGCGCCATTAAAGAATTTTCATATCCAAAGGGATTGTCGCCCCATGCTGCTTCGCACAATGCATCAATCGTCACAATACGCCCCGCATTGCGATATAAGACAGACAGCAAATCATGTTCTTTTGCTGTCAATGGGATGTGTTCATCATTCTTTATGACCTCCGCACGCGAAAAATCAATTTGACTATCATGTAAGCATACAAGAGGATTTTCGTCTTTGTAGCTTCTGCGTAAGATTGCCATGACACGAAACAAAAGCTCTTTTGGCAAAAAGGGTTTTATAATATAATCATCGGCTCCCAAGCCAAAGCCTTTGAATTTATCATCATCTTCGCCGCGGGCAGTAAGAAAAAGAATGGGGTAATCGCCGCCTTTCTTTAACTGTTCCATTAACTCAAACCCGTTCCCGTCCGGAAGCATTACGTCAAGTATTGCTAATTCCGGACGGGATTTTACAGCTTGTTCCTTAGCTTCTTTCACATTTTTTGCAGTTATGACATTTTGAAATCCGTATTCAGTCAAAATAGACAAAACCATATCTAAAAGCTCCTGTTCATCATCAACAAGCAGTATACGTTTATTCAGCAGATAATCTTCATTCATAGTCAATCTCCTTTCACAGCTACATCATAACATCTCGACTGCCGTCTCGATGGGTTTCTCGTCAAATACGGCTTCATGTAAGCATGAACTGTACTTTCCCTGTTATTTTACCATATATTTATGAATTTTTTGGGGATTTATGAAAATGTAAGGTAGATGTAAGGTAAAGAGAATGTTGTCACAAGGTTGCGCTGGTAACATGTAGGCAAAGAAAGGAGATGTTAATATGGATTACATTATCACAACAAAACAGTTGACAAAAAAATACAAATCTTTTGTGGCTGTTAATAACGTTTCGTTGAACATTCGGAAAGGCAGTATTTACGGCTTTCTCGGTCCTAATGGTGCGGGCAAATCCACTACTATGAAAATGCTCTTGGGATTGACAGCGCCCACAAAAGGCAGTTTCACAATCGATGGAAAGCAATTTCCGAATGACCGCCTTTCCATTTTGAAAGAAGTAGGTTCCTTTATCGAATCACCCTCTTTTTATGCAAATCTGACCGGCAAAGAAAACCTTGATATTATCCGCCGCATCTTGGGACTTTCCAAAAGTTCTGTTACGGATGCATTGGAGCTTGTCGGGCTTTCTGAATTTGGCGGGCGACTTGCAAAAAAATATTCATTGGGTATGAAGCAGCGCTTGGGACTTGCCGGAGCTTTGTTGGGCAGACCACCTATTTTGATTTTAGATGAACCTACAAATGGACTTGACCCATCCGGCATACATGAAATCCGAAATTTGATTAAATCGCTGCCCGGTCTTTACGATTGCACAGTTCTCATTTCTTCGCATATGCTGTCCGAAATTGAGTTAATGGCAGACGATATAGGAATACTCAATCATGGTCATCTGCTGTTTGAGGGAAGTCTGGACGAATTACGGCAGAACGCATTACAGTCTGGATTTGCTGCGGATAATTTGGAAGAAATGTTCCTGTCTATGGTTGATAAAGACAATGCCAGCAGAAAGCAGAGGGCGGAGCTATGAGGACATTTACAATCGAGCTTAGTAAAGAAAAGCGCACAGGTGTTATTCCGTTAATGCTTGCAGTCGGCATTTTGGGGGCAGCATACGCCTTTGTCAATTTCATTGTGCGGAAAAACACTCTTTTAAATCTGCCATTGGCTCCTATGGACGTGCTGCTTACGCAGTTGTATGGCATGATTATGGTTCTGAATATGTTCGGTATCATAGTCGCCGCATGTATTATTTACAATATGGAATTTAAGGGAAGTGCCGTTAAAAAAATGTATATGCTCCCTATGAGTGTTCCGCTTATGTATTTTTGCAAATTTTTGATTTTAACGGTTATGCTTTTTATTGCAATAGCTTTTCAGAATTTGGCACTTACAAAAATTGGTCTGACGGATTTACCACAGGGTGCATTTAAATTTGAGACGCTGCTATCTTTTGCCGGATATTCATTTATAACGTCAATGCCCGTATTATCTTTTATGGTTTTTGTCTCTTCCCGCTTTGAAAATATGTGGGTGCCTCTTGGTATCGGTGTTGCAGGATTTTTAAGTGGTATGGCATTGGCTGCATCGAGTAATATTTTGCTTTCCATACACCCCTTTGTGATTATGTTAAAACCAGCTGTTGCAATGAGCGCACAGCCTGATCTCATGGTGGTTATTTTTTCACTGGCTGAAACAGCTATTTTCCTTTTTTCCGGATTATTGGCTGCTAAATATTTGCGCTACGAATAGGGAGGTGTAGGATATGAGCTTTTTAGAACTGCTTAAAATCGAGTTTATGAAAGTAAAACGAGGTAAAATGATACCTCTCATTTTTATAGCTCCGCTGTTGGTCGTAGCTTCCGGCGTGGCAAACCTGCAAAACTATTTTTCGCCGGAATATACAAACGCATGGGCAGCCATGTTCATTCAGAGCGCATTGGTTTATGCCTATTATCTGCTTCCGTTCAGCATGATAGTTGTATGCGTAATGATTGTGGGACGCGAAACGGAGAACAACGGAATTTTAAAAATGTTAGCCTTGCCCGTCAGCCGCTATGCCCTTTCAGCCGCTAAATTTTGCGTACTTCTCTTCTTTTTATTTATGGAAATGGTTGTTTTTCTTGTTGTTTTTGTGATAGCAGGATTGGTAGCAACGCGCAATACAGGAATCGCAGAAGCATTACCGGTCATGTATATACTGAGATGGTGTGCCGGATTATTTTTTACTATGCTTCCCAGTGTGGCGACAATGTGGGCCATTACGGTACTTTTTGAAAAATCATTACTATCCGTCGGCTTAAACCTGCTTCTTGTGATCCCCGGCGTATTGGTAGCAAATACACGGCTTTGGATTGTTTACCCTTATTGTTATAGTGGTTATTTGGTTTCCTGCTCACTGCATGATTTTACGGCAAAGGGCATTAGCATTGGTTTTAACCTGTTCCCGTTTTTACCATGTGCAATTCTGGTTTTTATATTGGTACTTACAGTGGCGGTGAAACGTTTTGGAAAAAAAGAAATGAGGTAAGTTATGGATAATAAAAGACTACAAAAAATAAGTGTAGCAGCATTGGTTATTAGCATTTTGCCTTTGGCAGCATTTGTTCCCACATTATTTAACATGGTGTTGACTGATATTGTACGTTCCATTTGGGCGGGAGTAAACATCTTCTCCGTTTTTGGGGGACTGGTACTTTCTATTATCTGCGTTAAAAACCGAGATAGCCGAAGCATGATAAATATTATTTCAACTATTATCAGCAGCTTTTTGTTAGTGCTTATATGTGGTATTGTTTTCCTTTATCTGTATATCAATTTTATTATATAAAAGTATTATGTACGCTTACATAAAATATCGCCGGACGAGGGCAAAAAAGCCGTCGTACAGCAATCCTGTTTTATGTCTTTACAAATTTTTACGGCGGTTTGGGAAAGTAAACCGCCGTTTAGCCGCTTGTATTCTATTTTGGCGCATGATGATGCTGCCGCCACACAACGGTTTTTTTATTAACCGCCGGACGGCATGAAAATCTTCTTTTTATGCGTAGTGATACTTTTCTCTGTTTTGATGAAGAAAAATCAGTGCTACAATCATAGTGATTAGTTCTGCTGTCGGTACTGCAAGCCATATCCCCGTTACACCCAAAACATTCGGCAATGTAAACAACAGCACGGTAATCAGTCCAAAAGTCCGCAGGAATGACAAAATTGCTGACAGCTTCCCGTTTGATAATGCCGTAAATGCGGCAGAAGTAAAAATATTCAGCCCACAAAACAGAAAGCTAAATGGGAAAATCAAAAATCCATTTCGTGCAATTTCATAAACAGGCGTTCCCGTTTCCGTAAAAATACGAACCAATGGCGAACCAAAACTAAAAGCTATTGCAAAAACAGTGACCGAAACAAAGACAATGAACCGCATACAAATTGAAAATACATTTTTTAGCTGTTTTTCGTCCTGCTTCCCATAGTTATAGCTGATAACAGGGGCTACTCCCATAGAAAAGCCTATGTAAAGGGCACTCAATAAAAACTGTGTATAGATAATGATTGTGATTGCCGCAACTCCGTTTTCTCCAAGCAGTTTCATCATAATCCAGTTAAAAAGGAATGTTGTAACCGCAGTTGCCGCCTGACTTACCATTTCCGAAAAACCATTGGTACAGCTTTCAGCCAATACGGAAAAGTCTATGACTGGCTTCCTAAAATGCAGACTATTTTTCTTTGCAGAAAAGAACCGCAATCCAATCACCGCCGGTATCATATAGCCAATGCCCGTACCAAACGCCGCCCCCTTAATGCCCGTGTGAAGCGGCACCATAAAAATATAGTCCAGTAAAATATTGGCGATTCCTGCGCTTACGCCAAACACCATGCCAATTCCGGGGCGTCCAGCTGTTACGATTAGATTTTGAAAAAGCACTTGCAGGATACTTGCGGGCGTGAATAACAGCAGGATAAAAAGATATTCTTTGCAGTATGGATATAGAATACTACTTGCTCCAAGCCCCCAAACAATTTTGTCAATAAAAGCTGCTCCCAAGACTGCAATCAATACGCCTAATAAAGCCCCTGCGGAGATAATCAGCGTAAAATCCTGTGCCGCCCTTGTATGTTCCCCTGCTCCCATTTTTCGTGCTACAATCGCGCTTCCGCCTGTTGCAAGCATAGTTCCAAGACCAACAATCAGATTGATAACAGGGCAGACAATATTCAATGCCGAAAGTGCATTTGTATCTACAAATCGTGCTACAAAAATCGTGTCAACAACTGTATACAGCCCCATGAATATCATCATTAAAATTGTTGGAAATGCAAATTTCAACAACGATTTTATTGTAAAGTTCTGTGATAGTGAATTTTGGTCACTCATTATCCTCGCCCTCCGATTTTTCTCTGTGAAGTATAAACCGCTGTGTCGGATAGCCAAATTCAATTAACAGTTCCGCTTCGGCAAAGCCAAGGCTTCCCCATATCTCCCGATAGCCTGTGTCTGCCTTGTCACCCTCCCGAAAAGTCGTCACGCTAATCTGTGCGGAACGTGCAAGTTCATACAATGCTTTTTTACAAAATGCTTTTGCTATCCCTCTTTTCCGATACTGTGGGTGTACCCCAAAGAAATCAATGCTCCCCGTCCCCTCATGAAATGCCATAATCCCGATTGCCGTATCAGCGTCTTTCAAAATCAATGCCCGCTTATTTTTGATATACTCCTGTAACTGTGCAAGATATTGCTTCTCGTCCAAGTGCGGGAAACCGTCAATGACAAGGTGAACCAGTTCTATCCATTTGGGTATATCTTCCTGTGTTGCAAAGACGATTTTATCCTGCCATTCTTTTTCCTCTAAATTTGTAGGATTTTCATTCAAGACATATCTTAGCTGCAATGGATAAAATTCTTCTTCCTCCCTGTACCTGTTAGGGGATTTTTTATACATGGCTTTGAAAATATCCGTAAAGGACTGCTGGCTCTCATATCCGGCAGAAAGCGCAATTTCAAGGATTGGTCGATCGGAAAGAACAAGCAGTTTTGCGGCTTCGGTCAACTGGCGGCGTTGTACATAATCATGGATTGTCAACCCTACCGTACTTGTGAACATTCGGTGTAAATGATATTTTGAATAATGTACAGCCCCCGCAACTGTTTCCAAGTCCAGTTTTTCGTGCAGATGGCTTTCGATATAGTCGATTGCCACCATTACATTTTTGATATTCCCCTGCATTGCTGCTTCCTCCTTTCTCTTTGCATTATAACAGGATATTTCATTCAGCTTTTCATATATCTTGTGGTTTTAAGGGCAAGTATTTACCAGTATACAACAATCTACCCCGATAAGAAAGATTTTAGCCATTTTCCTCTGATGCATTGGCATCTCCAAAACTTCCCCATATTAAGAAGCAAGGAAATCTTTTTGATGTCTCCTGTTAGGAGTGGCTTGTAGCGGGACGTTTTTCTGCATTTCTAAACTGTTGCCTACAACATATTCCAATTTAATAAAAAATAATGCTGAAAGAATGGCTGTTCAGCTCGTGGAGCAGCTTATGACTTACAAAAATATTTCTGATTGTGGAGAATCATTATATAGTTTCAAAAAATAAACTGATGCTGTATTTTGGGTAGAAAACAAAGATGGAGACATCTTTTATTCCACGGAAAAATCTGCGGGAAAAGGGACGCTCTCTGGTGATACGGTAGTCACGTTTGATGAAAATGTTTTGCCCAGTACCCTCATCGAAACGTCAACAAGATTTAACCCTGTTATTTTGAGAAAAGGAGATACCTATACATTAGCCGTTCAAGCGAGCTTGTTTGTAGTTCAGCAGACGACCAAGGTCTTGTGGTCTATTTTTCCTTATGTGATTCTGATGATTTTTTCTTGTCACTTTTATGCTCGTTGCTTTATGCAAGATATATCACTCACCCTATTGTGCAATTAAGCCAAATTTCAAAGCAAATGGCTGAATTGAATTTCTCTGGAAAATGCAACGAGGGACGCAAAGATGAATTAGGGTGTCTGGCGCAAAACCTCAATTCTTTGTCAACGGCCTTATCAACTGCATTGACGGATCTGCAAATGGCAAATCAGCAGCTTAGAACGGACATGGAAAGTATCCCTCTCTGTCGTGCATAAAATGGAAACTCTGGTAAAGGAATTAAGAAATTTGAATTTCGCATTGTTGACTTTTCGGAGCTTGTTCGAGTTCAAATAGCCGCTGTGACAGATTTGCTGACAGCAAAAGAACAGCATCTTGATGTCAATATTTCAGATAAATTTTTGTGTGAGTTGGAGCCACTACAGATGGAAAGGACTATCCAAAACATATTGGTAAACGCTGTTCGGTATTCCCCTAAAGGTGAATTGATTCGCATATCTTTATCAAAGGCAGATAATATAATCTGTTGTGAAATTGAAAATACCGGAGTTCATATAGATGAAAATGCCATCAAACACTTTTTCGAGCCATTTTATCGTATAGATACTTCGCGCGATCGCAACACAGGAGGAACAGGTTTAGGACTGTATATAGTTTGCAAAATCATGGAAATACATCACGCAAAATATAGTATTAGAAATTCAAAAAGCGGAGTGCTGTTTTATTATTCCAAGACAACTGATGACGGAGATACTTGTTCTATGGTTCCCCCCACGGAGCATGTGGCTATCGTTTATAGTGATGAAACTGCAACGGACACAACTCAACAGCAATAATCCAAACTAAACCTACCGCACGACGGCAAAAGAAAAAAAGCCGTCGTACAGCAAAGCATTGTCACGCCCCATCACGCGGCGGCTTTGAGAAATCAAGGCCGCCGTTCTTTTATTTTCATGTAGATATGGCGGTATTCGGGAGGTATCGCTATGTGTTTTTTAGTTTTTGTTCCACCTAACTTGGTAAAAAAAGTTTAGCCCCTCCACCGGGTTACTCTGGCCAGCAACACGAAATTTGTAAGTACATAAAGAACTGCGTCATTTCATGCACCCGCACAGTACAACGCTGTGCGGGCGTTGTCGTTTCTTGTCGGCTCCACTTCGGGACAAACACGAGCTGTTGACAAACCCCTTTATATCAGCAATCATCTGAAATATAATGACACTTTTTTAGTAAAAATCAATAAGAGGGGAATAGCATAGACTTAGAAAACTTCTCTATGTAAAAAAGAAAATGCAAGAAAAGACGGTACAGCCCTTGTAATGGGGATATACCGCCTATTCTGAAATTACTTCCTTATCACTGTAAACCTTGATGTTTACGGACTTTTTCAAACTCCCCGAGTAGGGCTCGAACCTACAACAACTCGGTTAACAGCCGAGTGCTCTACCATTGTATGATATGCAACCGGGAAATTCAAGGCAGAAACACTCGTTTCTTCCTGTATAGGTCTGCTTTGCCAATGCACCCATAGTTATTACTTTCTTTCCGTGTTAATCACATAAACAGTGCTTCGAGAAGCGCCTTCCTTTTTCAACCACTTCTTTTCGACCATTTTGACAAGAATTTCTCTTGCCCTGCGCTGTTTGATGCCCAGTAGTTCGGTCACCTGTGCAGTCGTGATACCTCCATTTTCAAGTGCATATTGAAAAATTAGCTTTTCCTGTTCACTTATCGGCGTTTTATCGGCGGTTTCGCGGCAGTTTCTCGGCAGTTTCTCGGCATTCATACTATCAGAAATACCATGCTGAAGAATATTTGTGCCGCTAATCTGCCCCCGATAAATATTGATTCGTAAATCTACTTCACCGCCGATAAATTCTGGCTCCCGCAGACCGGCAGCCTTTACTTTTCCAATAATACGCGGAATGCCGCTACCCCAATGTTCAATCAAATTCATGTAGGAAAATGCATAGGCAAGCGCCTCGTTACGAATCTGAGAATACCCTTCCTTCATACGCTCCAGTGTCTGTCCCATGGGAATCTTGCCGGGAGAAGTAATTTCCAGACGATTATCATAGACTGCAATCTGCGTATTGCCGTGATCCAGATAGCTACGGTGCACCGCAGCATTGATAATCAGTTCACGAATGGCATCCGGCGGAATCTCATAAACATCCTGCCGATAAATACCTTCAAAGGTTGCGCCCATGTGAATATTCCGCAGAACAAATTGATATGCCTGTTCAATCTGTTCCCAAATCGATCCTGTATATTCCCGGCGATCCACAAAAATCTCTTTTGTTGTTCCCTTAAATACTCCGCACTGGGTTGCCACATGGATTGCGCCGCAGCCGGTTAAAATAGCATAGGCATTAGAGGGATAATATTTCCCCTCCCGCTCAATTAAAATGCCCCAGGAACACAGTTGTCTTCGCCCAACATCTTTAATAGCTGCTCTCTGTTCCTCATTATGAGCGTTTTTAACAGCTTGTTCTCTCATGGATTGGCAAAGAGAGTCGATATCCTCCTCCGAAATATCCCAACCAGTACATAGACCTTGATCAAAATAACGGTTGCTGCCTTCGAACATCAGCTCCTTAATCATGTATTCATCTGCCGGGCGGGTTGTCCCGGCTACACGAACATATACACCATTGTCCCTGCCCTGCGATTTGATATAGTAGGGCCGCTGTCTGCCCTCTGGCACTTCAACTACAATAATAGTCTTACTATTAATCGTCTGCAGCGTTATATCGGGAATAATTGCCGGTTCACAGCTATCCGACACAGCGTTTGCAATGGCATCCATGGTCTTAAATACCTCTTCTTTATCAAAGCCAGTCACTTCCTTGGTCTTATCGTTAATTCCAAAAATGATTCTGCCGCCGCTGCCATTGGCAAAGGCAACTACCGATTTCATGTATTTGATACTTTTATCCGGCAAATTTTCTTTGAACTCCACATTCTTGGATTCACCGGCAAGAATTTCTTCTATGGTCATAGATACACCTCGCTTTCATCATGACAGCAATAGCTGTTACTCTTTCTTTATTTTTGCCATAACTTCATGGAATATAGCATAATTCTTTTTTGCACCAGATTACAAAGCGGTTTTTCATTATAGCAACGATAAGTCGATCCAAAGTAGTATGATTTCATTTTCCTTAAGTATTTTGTCGATTTCATATATCGAATTCTCTGCACAGACTGCTAAAACATATTGGTAAACATACCCTTCGCCTTTCATCGAATTCAATTTAAAGTCTGTTTTGCCAAAAAACATCTTAGCTTCTGACAATGGCAGCCATAAGCCGACGCACAATTCCAGAACTGTCTGTATTGATGTAGGATTTAGCTCATCGTTTCTTAACCGCTAAATGGTCTTTATCCAACAAGTGAACGGTCTGCCAATTGCTTATTAGAGAGCTTTCTGTCCTTCTGCAATACAACCAGCGTCTCTGCAAAAGGACCAGAATATTTACGCAATGCTTCCGACTTAGGCTTTTCATTTTTTATCTGTTCAAGCAGTGTTGTATTATGCGCATTCAACTCAAAGGAATACTTAACCTGATTTTCAACCGGAACTGAACTTCGCATGAACTGAGAGTAATATCCTGACCCTTTATATTTCGATTGGTAACAATATCCTTTCGTAAAAACAACACCGCACTCATCCACGTGAGAGCGTGCGTATTCTGAAAGCATGGCATTTCCAGCCTGATCACGTATGACATACCTTTCATCGTTTAGAATAAGATGTCGGTCCACGAAAGCGAACTGCCCACTATCAATCAATTTCTTAAATTCTTGTTCAAAGCAGTAAGCCTTAAACAAATCTACCTCTTATGGATTTTCAGTTTGCGCAAAGCTTGAAACCGTCCCCCTCATTACTATCCTCAAATCATTCAATAATCACCACATCTATGATATAGCCTTTGCGCTCCCTGTGGGTTGCCACATTCAAAGCTAAATTCTTCATGATGAAATACTTCCTCATCATCCCCACTGTCGTTAATAACTCCGTTCATGCAGATATCTACTTAAAGATGTTCTTCTCCACACTTGACAAAAAAATGACCACAAAAACATAGAAACCTATGAACTGGACGGTCGGGCACACATCTCCAAAGCAAACTTGTATTTCGATTTGCTCTATAAGCTTATCACTTCATAAAAGAACGCTTTCGAAAATACGGAATACATGGAGCTCTTAGAACTGCCTGGTCATGAATATGACATCATAGACACTGCTCAGATCATGTCCAAACCCAAAAACCTCTGCGGATAAAAAACTCAGCTCAATCTACGATGAGTTTATGGATCCATTGATATCCTATAACCCAACCAATTATGCCTCTTAGACTTGAAAATACTGAAATGTATTTTTACGTCTGCTCAATATTTACTAGCAATAAGGTTAACAAACTTTTCTGCAGCTTCTTTTTCATATTCCTGTGTTATCAAATCAAATATACGTTCTAACACATGTCTTTGCTCCATAGTAAGCTTCGGATTAATATTCAAAGCTGTATATTTTGTCTGTGCCTTTTTCTGATTAAGGAACATAGTGTCTCCCTCTCTTTCTATTGACACAACCAATAAAGTAACCCTACTGCCTTGAAGCTATTACATATATTCTATCAAAACCCGTATCATTCCTTATCATCAGGAATGATATCAATTATATCATCCATCTTACAATTCAGCGCAGTGCATATCTTTGCCATAACTTCTACTGTAACATTCTCGTTATTAGCGAGTTTTGTCATCGTACTGTTTCCGATACCCGCCTTCTCTCTGAGATCTTTCTTTTTCATCTTACGATCAATCAGCAGCTTAAACAACTTGTTGTAGGATACACTCATAGTTCCTCCTGCACCTTGTCATATATTACTTTCTATATGTAACACGCATTTCTCACATTTTCATTATATAATTGTATCGTAACCCTTACCAAATGTAAAGAAAAAAGTCGTGGATTGGGCAAAATTTATAATATATAAATGCTTGTTAGTGACAAGTCCCCAAACCCCTGAGATCATCCTGCGGTAATGACTGCGCGTTCCGTTGGAACGCTGAAAACCATAAGCTGTTCAGGAATTTCTGATAGCCGGCATCGGTAAGGAACAGACACATCTTATCACCCTTGTCACCCACAGGGGAATCACCCGATAGCACGTCAAAAACGATCATGTGCTTTACCTCCGGGTCAAAGCGTTCCAGCGCCATGATGTCATACCCCTTCAATTTTTCGGTTCCGGATTTCTGTCTGGCCTCCGCGATCAGCTCCCCGATAGTCCGCCCTTCCTGCGGAAGCCGGTAATTTTTCTGGATGTCCCTCACCAGATCCATGCATCCGGCATCTGACATGGGACGCAGCTTTTCCATAAGGCCCTTTGCCGCTTTCCTCCGTGCCGGATCACCGGCATACTGTGAAGCCATAGAAATCTCCTGCAGGATGGCATACCGTTTAGTTCCTTCTGTCTGGTACAGCCTTCGATTTTCCATCTCCGTAAGTTCCATAAGAATCCCTCCTTGTTTATTCCATCAAAAAAGTCACGGCATTACACCATGGCTAAAAAATGACAACAAAAAAGCCTGACAGTAAAGATATTTTACTATCAGACAGTTATATCCGGAATATGAAATGCAGTGCAATTCCGGTTCATTTTTCGGTTAACACCGACATCCTGCTTTTGCAGCCATGCAATCCATTATGCCTCTTCCGAGGCTTGACATTTATAGTAAAAAGCCCGCAAACACTGATGTTTACGGGCTTCCCCTAACTCCCCGAGTAGGGCTCGAACCTACAACAACTCGGTTAACAGCCGAGTGC
>CANRWA010000085.1 GCA_947643415.1 uncultured Clostridia bacterium
TGATATAAGGACAGAAGCCAGTATGGGATCCGCCCGCTTTGAAACAAATTTTTAATCGATTGCCCTGTCATTATCTAAAATCTTTGTTTACTTTTCATTCCTGTATCTCTAATATCCTCTCTGCCAGTGATGAATACCGCATCTGTTCTGATTTATTATGTATCATGTCACGCACCGTATCCCGGCTGCCCACGATAGTGACGCATTTCCTTCCCCGCGTTACCGCTGTATACAAAATATTCCGATTCATCAGAGGTTTCGGTCCTGCCAGAATTGGCAATACCACTGCCGGATACTCACTCCCCTGGGATTTATGTATGGTAATGGCATAGGCAAGGTCCAGTTCATCCATATTCCCCTGTGGGTATGTGACATATTTCTCATCATCAAAACGCACTGTCATTTCTTTATTGAAATTGTCAATATCTGTTATAATGCCACAATCTCCATTGAACACGCCGCTGCCCTCTTCCACTACCATCTGGTTATATCCCCGGATCTCCCATTTGATCTGGTAATTGTTTTTCATCTGCATTACCTTGTCTCCCTCACGGAACAACTGTCCATGGCTCTCCATCTGATTTTTCTCCGGGCTTTCCGGATTGAGATATCTCTGCAGTATCTCATTGCACCGATAAACCCCCAGTTCCCCTTTTTTCATAGGCACAAGAACCTGTACATCAAATGGTGTGCATTCCGTGTATTTCGGCATCTTCTCCCGTACCAGCCACAACATGACCTCCAGGACACCATGGCTGTCCTCTCTTTTCAGGCAGAAAAAGTCCCTGCTCTTATTATCCAGTTCAATCTCCTCGCCATCGTTTATCTTATGGGCATTCAGGATAATATCGCTCTCTGCTGCCTGACGGAAGATCCTGGACAATTTCACTACATTGAAACAATGAGAACGGATAATATCTTTCAGTACATTTCCCGGTCCCACGCTGGGAAGCTGATTCACATCTCCCACCAGGATCAGCCGGGTTCCCACTGCCACTGCCTTTAGCAGGCTGTGAAAAAGATAAATATCTACCATAGACATTTCATCAATAATCAAAACATCCGTCTCCAAGGGATTCCACTCATTTCTGCCAAAAAGTTCTCCCTGGTTCTTTTCGGCCCCGTTATCCTCCTCAAGCAGGGAACCATTATACTCAAGAAGGCGATGGATCGTTTGTGCCTCACAGCCCGTGGCCTCTGACATCCGTTTTGCAGCACGTCCAGTAGGGGCTGCCAAAAGGATTTCAAGCCCCATTTCCCGAAAACAGCGAATGATCATATTGATGGTTGTGGTCTTCCCTGTACCCGGTCCTCCCGTAATTACAAGCAGCCCTGTGCTCATAGCTTCCCGCACGGCGACCTTCTGCTGACCGTCCAGTTCCAGCCCTTCCTTCTCTGCTACCGCTTCAATCACGGCATCACAGGCTCTGGTATCCCGTTCCATCGGGACATTGAGGTCTGTCAGCATCCTGGCACAGTTCAGCTCAGAATAATACAATGTCGGCAGATATACTTCTCTCTTCTCTGTCACAATAACAAGTTTCTCTAACGCCATCTGCTCCAGCACATCCATCAATTGGCTGGACGACACTTCTAATCGGTAAACAGCCTCCTTTAAAAGCTGCTGCTCAGGCATATAAACATACCCGGCACCAGTGCCAAGCCCCAGCACATATAAGATCCCGGCACGTACCCTGTAATCCGAATCCAGGTCAAACCCTGCCTTTCTGGCAATATCATCTGCTATCCGAAAACCAACCCCGGTAATATCCGCTGCCAGTTGATATGGATTCTGTTTCACGATCTCATACAAGCCTGCGCCATATGCCTTGAAGATCTTTACCGCAAGTTGATTAGAAATCCCATATTCCTGAAGAAACAGCATAGCGCTGCGCATTTCCCTCTTCTCTTCAAACTGCATGGAGATCGCCATTGCCTTTTTCTCGCTGATCCCCTTTACCTCTGCCAGCCGTTCCGGTTCTCTCTCTATGACTTCAAAGGTTCTGTCACCAAACTTGTCCACGATCCTCTTCGCCAGCCCGCCCCGTATCCCGGCAATAGCGCCTGACGACAGGTAACGCAGCATGGCAACCCGGTCGTCCGGATCTTTTGTCTCAAGGGAAACCACCTTTAATTGTTCCATATAGACTGGGTGCTGTACCATCTCTCCCCTGGCACAGACATACTCACCCTCACTGATAAAAGGAAAATTACCTACACAAGTCTCTGTCTCCCCCTCTGAATTCTCCAGTTCAAATACAGTATAGCCATTTTCCACATTACGAAAAATGATATGGGAAACATATCCATTCCTCTCTTCCATGACATCACCCGTTTCTGAAATATTTTTACTGCACTTTTAAAATCCCACTGATATAAGCCATCTGCCGAAAGCGCGCAGAAAAATACCGCCCAGTACCGTATTATGCTGGCTGAGCGGTATTGTGTCCATTCTAATTGATCAAAGATTCACAGTCTCTCCCTGGTTTGCCTTAATCGATTCATACAGTTTCTCAGCGATCCCAAGTCCCTGACCACTATTTACCATTTTATCAGCAATTTCTTCCAAGTAGTTGTCAGAAAACATATTGACATAATCAGAACTGCTGTCATCATCTTCATCATCTGAAAAAGCCTTGGCAACTTTTTCCATATTTTTATACATCTGCTGGATCAGATAGGACTCAAACTGTCTGCAGGCATCCAATGTCTCCTCATCCGTATTTGCCCCTTTGATCTGGCTGCTGACTTTGTCCGCAGCCAGATTATTTGCATCCAGTGAATAATTTGTAAGATACGTATTGTCTAATGAAAGTGACATATCTTCCCTCCTTTACAAGTCAACCCGACTCAAACAGCGCCACCTGACTATACTGCCTCATGGCACAAACGATATTCATATATATCCCCATTGTCATTATGAACGAAGATTATTTGCCTGCTGCAGCATCTCGTCGGATGCCTTGATCGCTTTTGAATTCATCTCATAAGCACGCTGGGCAATGATCATATTGACCATCTCATCTGCCGCCTGGACATTGGAGCCCTCCAGGCGTCCTGACACGATCTTGGAGTTCAAATCCTGTGCCGGATGGACAGTTGCCACTCCGGAAGCTTCTGACTGGGCATAATTTGAAGCAGAGATCTTATCCAGACCACCTGCATTTGGGAAACGGGCAAGCCCAATCTGTATTCCGATATATTGTGGGTTGTTATTCGCATCTGGATATGCCATATTACCAAACTGATCCACCTGTATCTCAGAGGAACGGTATGTAGCAGGCAACGTAATAGGGTTACCCGCTGTATCCAATACCGGATTTCCCTCACTGTCAGTCAGGGCAAGGCCATCCCCTGTCACAGCCATGATAAAATGGCCATTTCTTGTATATGCTGTAGAACCGTCATTCATCCTTACCATGAAAAACCCTTCTCCCTGAATGGCATAATCGAATTCGCCATTGGAGGCCAGAAGATTTCCCTGTGTAAAATCAGATGAAATAGATGCCACTCTGGTACCCAATCCTACCTGAGCCCCTACCGGTTTTGCCTCACCTGTAGTTGTTGTAGACCTTCTCTGCAGGTTCTGATAGATCAACGATTTAAAATCTGCTGACTGTGTCTTGTAACCTGTTGAAGATATATTGGACAAATTGTTGGCAATAACGTCGAGATTGGTCTGCTGACCGATCATACCACTTGCCGCTGTCCATAAAGAACGCATCATATGGCGCCACCTCCTGTTTGTCAATCTATAAAGCTAAGATCAGCCCGACAACCTGCCTACCTGATTCACTGCCTTATCTAACATACTGTCATAAGACCGAACCACTTTCTGGTTCGCCTCATAAGCTCTTGTTATAGTAATTAGATCGACCATTTCTTTAATAACATTAACATTTGACTGCTCCGTATACCCCTGCAAAACTTCTGCAGTGGCATCTGCCATCGTGGCTCCATCCACTGGTTCATACATTGTATCTCCATATTTTACCAGATAGTCATAATCCTGAAAGTCTGCTATCTGTAATGTATCAACTGTCTGTCCATCTGCAACGATTTCACCAGTGCCAGAAATACTAACCTTCTTCGCTGTCGGATCAATCACAATATCTCCGCCCTCTCCCTGAACACGGTTGCCTTCCTTATCCACCAGAAAGCCATCCTTTGTCAGATGAAACTGTCCATTCCGGGTATAGCGGGTATGGGTCACACCATTACTGTCTACTACATTGACAGTAAAGAAACCGCTTCCGCTCAAGGCCACATCATATGTATTCCCGGTCTCCCTAAGTGAGCCCTGGGAATAATCGGTGTAGACTTCCCCTATCTTCACACCCAGGCTCAATCTTCCGATCGCCTGATTGTGATACGCCTGAGATCCATCTCTTATCTTAATTCCGAGCACCTGGTCGAACGCCTGACTGGTCACACGTTCATCTTTAAAACCTACAGAGTCGGAATTTGCCATGTTATTAGAAATAACATCCAGCCTCTTCTGCTCATTGACCATCCCTGTCCATGCAGTATAAAGACCTCTCAGCATACCATACCTTCCTTTCTTATTTTATATATATCCCCGGTCCTTATGATTCTTCTGGACCGTTCGCTGTGCCGCTCAGGAACTCGACATATTTGCCTGTCCCGATGGCTACCGCTGTCATAGGTTCCTCTGCTGTCATGGTAGTGATGCCTGTCTTGGATTCGATCAATTCCTCCAGGCCATACAGCAGGCTTCCGCCTCCCGTGAGTACGATACCCCGGTCAGCGATATCAGCAGCCAGCTCAGGAGGTGTTTTCTCCAGCACACTGTGGACTGCCTCAACAATCTGCGATGTAGTATCTTTCAATGCCTCTTCTGTCTCTTCTGATGTAACCGTAATAGTCTTTGGAAGACCGGTCACCAAGTTCCGTCCACGGACATCCACAGATACACTCTCTGGCCGTGGATAGGCAGATCCGATCCGGATCTTTATATCCTCTGCTGTTCTCTCACCAATCAGCAGATTGTGTTTCTTTCTCATATATCTTACAATGGCATCATCAAAATCATCTCCCGCGATCTTGATGGACGTACTCACTACTGTCCCGCCCAGGGAGATAACAGCAATATCTGATGTTCCGCCACCTATATCCACAATCATGTTTCCACAGGGCCTGGCAATATCGATCCCAGCACCAATGGCCGCCGCAATCGGCTCTTCTATGATCTTTACATCTCTTGCTCCCGCCTGAAAGGCCGCATCCTCTACTGCCTTACGCTCTACCTCTGTGACCTGGCTTGGTACACAAATACTGATCAGTGGCTTACGAAATCTTTGTTTTCCCACCGCTTTTTGAATAAAATATTTCAACATTTTCTCTGTCACCGTATAATCTGAGATCACACCCTGACGGAGAGGACGAACTGCAACAATGTTCCCCGGTGTACGTCCAAGCATAAGGCGCGCTTCTTCACCGATCGCTTTGATCCTGTTGGTGTCCCTGTCAAAAGCAACCACACTTGGCTCTTTCAATACTACGCCTTTTCCTTTCACATATACCAGAATACTGGCAGTTCCCAGATCTATTCCAATATCAAAAGCCACGATATATATCTCCTTTCTCTATCTCCTGTACATTATTCCCAATTTGGCATATACATAATCCCATTATAAACTCATTTCCAAATAAATCAAAGTCTTTTTTTGAAAAAATATATAAAAGGGGCATTAAAAGTCACTTTTCACTGTCATATGCCGCCTGAAGCATCAGGGCGCATTCCACCCGTTTACGCTGAAGCTCACAGCCGATCTCATAGGGACTGTTAATATCGCCATGGCAATGGTATGCATTGGCAGCGCACCCGCCACTGCAGTAAAATTTGGCAAAACAATCCCTGCATTCCTCCTTTGCATATACATTACACAGCTTAAAGGTATCCTGCATATCTGTATTGCGTATTCCCTCTTCTACATTGCCAAGGCAGAACTTCTCTTCCCCCACAAACTGGTGGCATGGATACAGGTCTCCCCATGGGGTCACAGCAAGGTACTCTGTCCCTGAACCGCATCCTGACAGCCTCTTATATACACAGGGACCGCCACTTAAGTCTATCATATAATGGAAGAAGTTAAACCCTCTTCCGTCCTTTCGGCGCCGGAGCATCTCCCTTGCCAGTTCATCATAGCCATCACAGATCACAGGAATGTCTTCTTCCCGGATCGCATAAGGCTCCTCCTGATCTGCCACCACAGGCTCCACTGAGATCTGTTCAAATCCCTGATCAGCAAGGCTGAGGACATCTTTCACAAAATCAAGGTTATAGTGGGTAAAGGTTCCCCTCACATAATAACGTGTCTGGGCGCGGGACTCTGCCACTTTCTTAAATTTATCCAGAATCAGTCCATAACTCCCCTGGCCATTCTTGAACGGCCGCATATGGTCATGAACTTTCTGCCGCCCATCAATACTCAGGACAATATTGTCCATTTCCTTATTGGCAAATTCAATGATCTCATCATTCAGCAATACTCCATTTGTCGTCAGGGTAAAACGGAAATGCTTTTCTTTTTCCTTCTCCAGCTCCCTGCCATATGCCACCAGCCGTTTCACGACATCAAAATTCAAGAGCGGCTCTCCCCCAAAGAAATCCACCTCCAGATTACGGCGGCTGCCGGAATTGCTGACCAAAAAGTCCAGCGCCTTCTTTCCCACCTCAAAGCTCATCAGAGAACGGTCACCTTTATACTCACCCTCTCCGGCAAAGCAGTATCGGCACGCAAGGTTACAGTCGTGGGCAATGTGCAGGCACAATGCTTTTACAACTGTCTGGCGTTTCTTAAAATCGATCACACCATCCTGATACACATCTTTGGCAAACAGGGTACCATCCTTTTCCAACTCCTGCAGATCAGCAAAGATCTCCCGCATATCATTCTCATCAATGCCCTCTGCCTTATATTTTTCCATTATATCATCCGATATCCGCCGAAAACTCTCTTCCCCATATTTATGTTCATCGCTTTCATCCATCTGCGCCAATGTATCATATACCACATCATCTACGATATGGACCGATCCGCTGTTGACATCTAATACAATATTATATCCATTGTTTTTATATTGATGTATCATGTTTCCTCCATGCTGACTGACGGCGCCAACCCTCATCCTGTCAGAACAGGCTCTGATTGGCGCCGCCGGGCTGCATTGCTTCCGGACATATCCTGTCCATTTAATATCACTCTGGTCACTTTTGCTCAGCACACCGCTGAACTATGTTCACAACTCTGATTTCCTACTGTGCAGGAAGTCTTACACGCTGACTGGCAGGATGTCTGACACTCACCGCACCCACCTTTTTTCAAAGTCTCTTTCAGATTCTTAGTCGTCAGGGTCTTAATTCTTTTCATGATAAATATCCTTTCCGCGGGAACTGACCCCGCTTTTTAATCGATAAGTATTTATTATCATAGCACACTACAAATGATTTTTCAACATAAGATTCGCAATCGGTCACCCATTTTCCTGTTCTCCCGCCATTCGGTTGATGGTAAAACCGATACCAAGCAGTGACCAGTACAATGGTGTTACTGTAATAGTAGAATCATTCGCAAGTCCCACAACCATAAATCCGGCTATAGCAAGGAATACACATATTCCCATGTTTGGCAGGAACCCTTTTTTTCCCTTCGCAAAATACCTTCGGAAAGTGTCAATGACATAAAACAGAAAGATTCCCAGCATACCAAGAAGGGCAAGGAAGCCATCCTGAACCCATATCTGCAGATACATATTATGCGGTTTTGTCATAATCTGTGTCTCAAAACCATTATTTCTCTGCCCCACATAATCATTATTGGGATAATCATAGACAAAGTTATCTGCGCCACAGCCAGCCAGAATATGTTTTGTAAGCAATGGGAATGTGCGCGACCAGATATATCCGCGGCCATTGGCAAGAGACATGTTACCTTCAAAACCGAAATGTGGTATCTCCCTTATCTCATCCAGTTTGCCAAACACGTTCTGATATACCAGTTTATCCTTTCCCCATAAGAAACTCCAACTGTCCCCGCCGCCACTGACAATAAGCATGGGATATGTCTTTCCTTCGAATGCAGTGGATGCCTGGGAAAAGTGCAGTACATCATTGTCACGGACTGTCAGTACCATAGTATGTGAAAGGTCATTCTTTTCTATGTTCTGAAAGTTCTGTTCATTATGTACATCATACAGGAAACCGTCTTTGTAAGAAATCCCTGTTTTCACCTCATCCCCTGCACTGGTCCGCACCACAAGGTCCCCTTCCTCAGTAAAAATCTCTTCGATCATATGGCTGCCCTGTGCCGCTGTCGTCTGCGTCAGGCGGTTCCACGCTGTAGTAACGAAAGCCGGCCTTACTGCTATGGTCACAATAGCAATAACCACCACTCCTCCCAGAACAGAAAATCCTATCTTAGGTTTCTTTACCAATGACGGAATACAAAAAACCGCCATCAGGACGAGTGCCGCAGCCAGGCCAATGAATCCGGTAAAGGATTGTGAAAAATAGAGTGAAACCAGCGCCGCCGCCGCTGCCAGCCCTGCAACTGCCCTTAACCAGATCTTTTTTGACCAGATCACCAGCCCTGCCATCACCGGCAGTGCCAGCGAAACATAAGAACCAATATAGTTCGGATTATAAAGCGTGGAATATACCATTCCCTCTTCAAAACTCAGGGCAACTTTCATTTTCAGGACCGAAGATTCCAATGATGTCAAAATCGCATGCATCCAGCCGCTCTTCATATAGTCATATCCTGCTGCCTGAAATACCCCAAGGACACCCACGATGAGGGCCCCCACGGCAAATGCTCCAAAAAGGACATATAACTCCCCTTCATGATGCAGGAAAGCATAGGTGAAAAGAAAGATCAGTGCATAGGTGAAAAGCGCCACAAATCCTTCCCATTGTTCATAGCCTCCCCAGAATGCTTCTCCCGGACTATAGGAAAACAGGACAGACACCAGTGAGAATGCGATAAAGCACCCAAGACAGATCAGCACATATCTGGATCTGTCATCCCGGAATACCGTTTCCTTTTTACTGTATAGATAATTGCCAGCCATGCAGGCAAGTACAACCCCGATTATAAGCAGTATCTTAGATTTATAATATAAAAAGAAATCATACACCGTTCCTGCCTTGGAAAACCATGCATTCGTTTCCAGCCCGCAGTCGTATTTGTGAATAATGCAGACCAGCGGGACCACTGCCAATACAAAGATAATTGGCAGCAATGTCCCTATGGTCTTTCTCTCTCTAATGGTTTCCTTTGTCTTCATTGGTCTCATTACCGTCCCTTCTTACTAATCTATCCCCAGAAATTTTTTAATCTTCTTCATTTTCTCTTTCGTCATACGGAAACCATGCCAGTATGACATCTCCAGTTTTTGGATATCACTCTCAAAACTATTGAGTTTATGATTGGGACAGATCACCATTGCCTTCCCCTCTGCCACAAGCTGATGACAGAATTCTACCGTCTCATTGTACCGCTCCGGACGGCTGAGTATCGCCTTTTTCAGCTTTGGATATTTACGTCCCAGCATCCTTGCCCCCATCTTATCATATTTCCCCAGCTTTTTTATGAACCCACGGGGCTGCGTCAGCACCACCAAAAGTTTCTCACAGCCATCCGCCAGTGCTTTCCGCACAGGAATCGGGTCCGAAATACCGCCATCATAATATTTCTCTCCCTCCATCTCAATGGCTGGAAAGAACATAGGAAGGGCACATGTAGCACGAAGCATGGTATATCTGTCGTCCATTTCCATTGCATCCTTGTACTCTGGCTCCCCTGTAGATGCATTTGTGACACCCACCAGGCATTTCCCCTTATAGGAAAAAAATGTTTCTTTGTCAAATGGCACCAGTTTGTTCGGGATCTCATTATAGATAAAATCCAGACCAAACAGGCTCCGTTCTTTCCTGTAATTACTCCGGCTCATATACCGTTTATCATTTCGGTATTTCTGTATGATCTCCAAATTACGCTGAGGCTGCCTGGAGATATAAGATACCCCGTCTGCGATACCCGCTGACACTCCAATGCAGTATGGAAGTAATATATTTTCAGACAACAATGCGTCCATAACACCTGAACTAAATACCGGGCGGAATGTCCCACCCTCCAAAACAATTCCTGTCACCTGTACAGCTCCTTTCTAAATTCACACTATTGAGTCACACTATTGAGCTAAGTATAGCATTTCCCCTCAGGAAAATCAATTATCATATAACAGTCCCTGGCCATATTTTGCAGAAGCCAGATCATCACATCCTGTGGGACAGAGACACATCCGCCTGTAGGATGGCCTTCTTCGCAATGCAAAAAAATACCTGAACCAACTCCAGGTATCCTGTCCTTATTGTAGTCTGTCACCAGCCCATAATTATATGCACCGCCCATATCTGCCATATGTTCCGCCGATCTCCAGTCCACAAGAACATCCCTCCCGGAAACAATCTGATTATAATACCTGGATGATCCATCATCAACCAGGTAATGGCTGTTATCAATATGCCGATAGGGAAATAATGTCCCCGGGCTGGGGCAGATGCCAAAGGCATAGAGAAATGACAGGCTTCCTGACGGAGTCCTGCCATCTCCTTCTCTTTCTTTCCCCAGTCCACGACGCCCGATCCATCCCGCCGTCTCCCTCTGTGCCTGCCAGATACCATAATTTCTCTGCTGAAAAGAAATCACCGCATGTGAGCCCCTGCCAGCAGTCACTATGATTCTCTGTCTCGCCCATCTGCTTTGTCCTTCCGATTCATTATTATTCATAAAGATACCGCCAATCTGTTATTATTTATTTTATGTGATGAAATAATAATGGCAGCTTGGCAGCAGATTCAACCATAGTTCAAATTGGCGCCGTTAAGCTACATTGCGGATCAGGCACGGATTGCCCACCGCATCTTTGCAGATCTGGCGCGTCCGTTCTTGTAGCATTCCTCCACAGAAGGCCGGAGTACTTCTCCTGCTGCTTCTCTGTATATACCCTCTTTTGCCAGTCTCTTAAATGACTTTTTCACAAGCCTGTCCTCACCAGAGTGAAAAGTTAATATAGCCACCCTTCCGCCTGGCTGCAAAACCAGCGGCAGTTTTTCCAGAAAAGCATCCAGAACCTCAAACTCACTGTTTACATCTATGCGGATTGCCTGAAAAACTCTCTGGCATGTTTTCTTCACAGCCTCTTTCCTCTCCTTTTCCGGCATCTTTGGGAGAACCTGCCGGATGATCTCATAAAGTGCCGCCGTAGTCTCCACAGCCCGTCCTTTTTTCTCTTCTTTTTTTATGGCAGAGGCAATCTGTGCTGCATATGGTTCATCTGCATTTTCCATGAGCATCCCCTCAATTTCTTCTTTGGAGAGCTCCTTTAGCCTCTCCGAGGCTGGTACTCCTTTTTCCGGATTCAGCCGAAGATCAAGAGGCCCCATGCTTTTATAGGAAAATCCCCGCTCTGGATTATCAATCTGCATGGAAGAGACACCGAGATCCGCCAGAACAAAATCAAACTTCCCTGTCTCTGACGCCACCTGGTCAATCTCTGCAAAGTTTAACTGCCGCACCGTCAGGATCTTTTCGTCAAATCCAGCCTGCAAAAGGCGTTCTTTCGTCCGGGCTGATTCAATAGGGTCAACATCCAGTGCATAGATGTGTCCCTCTCCCTGCAGGCACTCCAGCATTTTCATTGTGTGCCCGCCATATCCCAATGTGGCGTCCAGTCCCTGCTGCCCCGGCTGTATCTGCAAAAAATCAAGGATTTCCTGTACCATGATGGATATATGCATCCCTGCCGGAGTGCCGCCCTTGCGGATCACCTTATCCACAATATCTCCATACTTCTCTGGGTTCAATTCTTTGTACTTTTCATTAAAATGGCGGGGATGTGTCCCCTTATACCGCGGCCGCCTTCTGTGAGGCTGGGTTTCATTCCGTTTTTCATTGTCCATCTTGCTCTGGCTCCTCAGTTCTTTATTCCCACATAGACGGGCAGGCCTGCCTCCATCTGAGCATTATACCAGCATCCGTCCTCAAGCTTTCCGGCATTCTGATCAGTCTGCTCTCTGTACCCACACCCTCATCTCATTCTCGCCACGGTTGGCCCATGTATAGTAAGGAATAAATGGAAGCTGCACTGGATTTCTTTTGATCTCTTTCACAACACGGTATAACCCGCGCCCCTCCATATAGACTGGTTCCTGGCGGAATCCGGAAAGACTGATGCCCTGTATCTTCGTCCCTGCGATCTCACGCTCTGTCACTTTCGGTTCTGCATTTACATCCAGGCTCAAAAGGTGGAGATCCTTTCCATTGTCCACCTCTTCCAGACAGTAGACAACCGGTCCCCGCATTACTGCTACCTTCCCTATGTCCTCCCGGACACGGCTGTCTGCCTCAAAGATACGGACCTCCATAGGAAAACTCAGTTCCAGGGAATCCTCCTCACCCCATACTTTTGTTACATACAGATACCCATTCTCTGTCCGGGTATCTGCCCCTTCTGCTCCCCTGACCTGATACTCATCCGCACACCATTCCGGGATACGCAGTGCAATGGTAAATGGGGTTGATGTACCTTTTACTTTCACACTGACCTCGCCATTCCATGGATACCCAGAGACAACGCGGATCTCTGCTGTCTCCCCCTGAATTTCTTTGTGCACGGTACTTCCCATATAAAGGTGGATGAACAGGGTGTCCTCTTTCTCTGTATAGGCATATGAGCCAATGGAACTCAGCAGCCGGGCAAGGTTAGGCGGGCAGCAGGCACAGCCAAACCATTTTTGCCGAACTGGTTTTACATGAAATTTGCGCTCATCAAAATGACATGCCTCTGGTGTTACCTCCAGCGGATTTACATAAAAGAAACTCTTGCCATCCAGCGCCATACCGCTGAGTACACCATTATATAAAGCACGCTCCATGGCATCTGCATATTTGGCATCCGGTCTGATCTGCAGCATTCTCCTGGCCCAGAATACAAGACCGATGGCAGCGCAGGTCTCCGCATATGCAGTATCATTCGGAAGATCATACCGATAGGAGAACGCCTCGCCCAGATGTGTCGCACCGATCCCGCCTGTAATATACATCTTCTGTCCGATCATATTATCCCATAGTTTCTCACATGCCTCATACAGTTCCTGGTCTTCATACAGTCTTGCCAGATCCGCCATGCCAGAATACAGATACACCCCCCGCACGGCGTGCCCCGTCACCTCATCCTGTTCACGGACCGGCACATGCGCCTGATGATAAAAATACCGAAGATCCTCCTCATGTCCTTTCTCGATTTTCTCCGGATGGTTCTCGCTGTCAAAATAATAAGGCCGCCTGCCTCTCTCATTGACAAAGAAATAACTGAGATCCAGATACTTTTTCTCCCCTGTCACTTCATAGAGACGCACCAGAGCCATCTCTGCGATCTCATGGCCGGGATATCCTTTACATTTTCCCTCTTCCGGACCAAAGTAATCATCGATGTAATCTGCAAATCTTTTCGCTGCGTTTAACAGCTTATCCTTGCCCGTCGCCTGGTAATATGCCACCGCACCCTCTGTCAGATGGCCAAAGCAGTATAGTTCATGATGATCTCTGAGGTTTGAAAATATCTTGTCCTTTCCGTTGATGATATAATAGGTATCCAGATATCCATCTTCCTGCTGTGCCGCACAGACGATATCAATGGCATCATCTGCCCGTTTCTCCAGCTCTGGATCCGGATGCTGTGTCAGGGAGTATGCCACCGCCTCTACCCATTTATAGAAGTCACTGTCCTGGAACACAAAGCCATAGAATTTATCCTCCAGATGATCCATATCCTCCGGCAGTGCCTGAAATCCACGGAAGGTATACTGTGGTTCCTCAAAAGACTCCCCCTGTTCTTTTCTCTCTTCATTCTGTTTCCCCGCCACCTTAAAGTTACGCATACAGAAACTTGGTTCTGCTCCCTCAACCTGATCATTCAGAGCGTCCCACTGATAGGGGATGATCTCCTCACGTACCAGTTCCATCTCGTTTTTCCAAAAGGCATCTGTGATCTGTACCTTCCTCAGTGAAATGGGCGTCGTGTAATTATTTTTGTTCATTCGCTTTACCTCTCTTTATTTATTCCCGCAAAGCAAAGTGAGGAGAGGCAATCCTGCCTG
Organism: uncultured Clostridia bacterium; assembly: GCA_947643415.1. Taxonomy (GTDB): domain Bacteria; phylum Bacillota; class Clostridia; order Lachnospirales; family Lachnospiraceae; genus Eubacterium_F. The sequence continues at coordinate 14,186 of CANRWA010000085.1, forward strand.
CCCTGTCAGCCTGCTGCGGAGTATTTCACTATTCATCCGGAAAAATCTCTGCCAGCACATCACAGGCATCCCCGATCAGATTCAGGCAGGGACGCTTCTTGTAGTATTCTTCTGTCCTCGGCTCTGGTGTACTTCCTGTCCGGTATTCTTCTGCCACTGAGGATTTCTTCTTATCCAATCCCAGCAGCTCCCTGCATACAATGCTCCCGTTCTTTGCCTCAAAAGCAGCCGCCAGCCTCTGCACCGCATCATAATTTCTCTTTTTCCCTTCAGAATCTTTTGGATCTGCACTTCCCGTCAGCGCCCCGGCAACAAGGAACATAGCTGATACCGTTCCACATACCTGCCGCAGCCGCCCCATGCCGCCCCCAAAAGACTGGCACAATTTCAGTATCTGTTCCGTATCTGCCCCCAACAGGTCGCTGTGGGCAAGAACCACTGCCTGGGTACAGTTATAACCTGCCCTGAAATTCTTCATTGCCTGTTCTCTGCGTGATTCCATTGTAACCTCCATTCTGACTTTTTTCCATATCCAAACATCAAGTAAGCATATACTCGTTACCCTTCATGCCTTAGCCAGAGCAGCGGTTTTGTACTGTCTGTTGCCCGATATATCACACCCCACGAAAAATAACTTGTTTTCTCCAGTTGCAAAAACATTACGCTGCCTGTCGCAAAACTCGCTGTCTGCTGGCGTTTTCCTGCCTTTTTGCAGCATAGCCGCCC